>JAUVDN010000101.1 GCA_030595325.1 Gammaproteobacteria bacterium
GCTCAAGCCGGGGTGAATATAATGAAATTGCCCCCAGGCTAAACGAACTCGGTTTCAACTGCATCGCTGTCGACTTGCGCTCTGGAGAATATTCCAGAGGCAAGGATAACGAAACGGCCATTAGTGCCGGTAAAAAAAATCTGCCGACTTCTTATGCTGATGCCCTGCCTGATATCATTGCAGCGTTACATTACGCCCATAAAAATTATGCCGATAGTAAAATCATTGCCTGGGGTAGTTCTTATTCAGCGGCACTGGTACTTAAAGTCGCTGGCGATTACCCGGAACTTGTCGACGGTGTTATCGCCTTTTCACCGGGCGAATATTTTTCTCATCTGGGAAAAAGCAAAACCTGGATTCGTGACTCTGCTCAAAAAATAAAAGCGCTAACATTTATTACCTCATCAAAAAATGAAGCGGCTGGCTGGTCACCAATCTATGATGTTATAAACAGCACTATTAGACACAGTTTCATACCTGAAACAGCGGGCAAACATGGCTCAAAAGCATTATGGGAAAAATATGCTGACAACCCGGCCTACTGGGATGCCGTCACCGAATTTCTGGAGGATTTTTGATCGCTATAAAACAACGGGGGTTTCTCAAAAACTAACGGTATTATTACTGTCGTCCGTAGCGATAGCGAGGAGGAAGGATCTTATACAATGACTATATGCACACTACATAATATCCTTCACTAGCATTGAGGACAAATACTCAATTTTGATTTTAAAATTTATTCGCAGATAAGAAATAATACTTCTACTTAAACCGGAGCTTTACTGGTTATAAGATTTAAATATCTCGCTTACTGCATAATCGATTCTTGCGCGAATATTTTCTACGCTCTGCTGCTGCTGTAGATCGCCCATTGCATAACCTAACCAGACGGCGTATCCGGTGTCTGCGTCAATAAGTGCAATAAGCAAAGCAGCTTTAGGTACATTGGTCAGAACTTTTTTATCGCTGTTCGGGTCTTCTTTAAGCTCAAGTACGGTGGTGTCTATACCCGCAGCAAAGACAACAAATAAATCTGGATCTCTGTCTACCTGGTTGATGCTGCGGTTGCGTAATTCTCGGTTGATCACAAATCTGACTTCTTCATCCATGTCCAATGTGGGTTGTTCCCACTGACCAACAGGATCAAACACAATTTGTGCGCTGCCGGCCCATGCATAGGTTTTGTAACTATGGTAATTAACATCCGGGTTGGCGTGTGATTCAACTTCAATATCACTGGTCAGTGTTGCGCATGAAGATGTAAAAGAAATAGCGATAAAGGTAGTAAGGACAAATAAAGCCCTGGATATAGTGATCATTAATGTTCCTGGTTTAAGTGTTCGAAAAATGCTCAAGCATTTGCTTTAATGTTGAAGAATACGGCATAAAGTACGGGCACGACGATTAATGTTAATACTGAAGCGAATCCTAGACCAAACATAATAACAACCGCCATATCCAGAAAGAATACATCGCTCAATAAAGGGGCCATGCCGAGTATCGTGGTACTGGCAGCCATCATCACCGGACGCATTCTGGAAACAGCCGAGTCAAGAATAGCGATATAGGATTCTTTGCCGCCTTCAATCTGCGTGTCAATTTCATCAATGAGTACGATAGCGTTTTTAATTAATAACCCGACCAGACTAAGCGCACCGAGTAGCCCCATAAATCCGAATGCCACGTTCATCGATAATAAACCAGCCGTAATGCCAATGATGGCCAGCGGTACGGTCAGCCAGATGATGAGTGGTTGGCGAACTTTACCGAACAGCAATATCACAACGATGATCATGGCAAGGAAACCCGCTGGCAGTGAAGAGCTGATGGCAGCATTGGCATCACGCGAATCTTCGTACTCACCGCCCCACTCAAGAAAGTACCCTGGCGGCAGATCCATGTTTTCAATCTGGGGCTTTAAACGGTTGAATAGTGCGGTGGACAGACCCTGCGCAGGGTCACACGATGGAATGATGGTATAGATGCGGTTACGTTTCTTGATTTTTGCATCGGCCCATTCGACTTTAAAATCTGAGACGACCTGGCCGATGGGTACAGCCTGCTGCAATACCGGGCTATATACAGAAACATCGCGTATTGCAGCTACATCATCGCGCTCGAAAGCGGGCGGTAATACGATGATCGGCAACAGACGAATGCCATCCTTATATAAACCGATCTGCTGACCGTCAAAAGAGGTGAGCATCGCCTTGCTGACATTTTCACGTGTTACGCCCAGCTGGCGTGCTGTTTTTTCATTATAGATCGGACGTAATACTTTAACTGGTTGACGCCAGTCATTTTTGATGTTGATGGCACTGCCATCGTCTGCCATTATCTGCTGGACCTTTTCAGATAATTGTCTCAATACCACAGGATCAGGTCCATTTAAACGTGCTTCAATCTTTGCGTCACGTCCTGGACCGATACGTAATGGTTTGGTTTTAGGTTCAGAGTCAGGAAAATTTTTCGCTGCATATTCCAGTGCCAGTTTTTCCAGACGCGGTATATCAGCCAGTGATTTTGTAGTGATTATTATCTGGCCGTAAGCAGAGGTGGCTGATTCCGGGTCGTATACCAGAGTGAAACGTGTTGCACCGCCACCGATGAAGGATGTGGTATTAACTACGCCATCCAGTGTATGCAGATAGTTTTCTATCTTGATGACATCATCACGTGTTTTACGGATATCAGTACCTTCGACATTCCACATGTCAAAGAAAAAAATGGGGGTATTCGAATCAGGAAAAAAGCTTTGTTTGACATAACCAAAGCCGATAAGCGAAGAGACAAACATGGCGATGACGATGGACAGGGTGATCCAGCGAAAATGAATAGCGGAACTTAATATGCTGCGATATTTTCTGAATAGATAACCGGCGTATGGATCAGCCTGTGATTCTCCGGGTTTATCAGCTTTTAAAAATTGTACGCATAACAAGGGGGTCATGGTTACGGCGGTAAACCATGACAATAACAAAGAGATAAAGATCACCCAGAACAGTGAGTTGGCAAATTCACCGGTGGCGTCTTCAGACAGTCCGATGGCGGCAAATGCCAGTATGCCTACAATCGTGCCGCCAAGCAGTGGCCACATGGTTGCGCTAACGACTTCACTGGCTGCTTTGAGTCCGTCTTCGCCGCGTTTGATGCGAACCAGCATTCCTTCAGCAACCACAATAGCATTATCGACAAGCATGCCCAGCGCGATGATGAGCGCGCCAAGTGATATGCGCTGCAGATCGATGCCCTGAAAGTTCATGAACCATACGGTGGCGGAAACGGTGATGAGCAGGATGGCGCCAATGATAAGACCGGTGCGCAGTCCCATAAAAAACAGCAGTACGATGATAACGATAACCAGTGCCAGGACTACATTGACGATGAAACCACTAACTGATTCGTCAACGATTTTAGGCTGGTTATAGATAGGGTCAAGTTCCATGCCAACGGGTGTGACGGTCTGTAATTCCTGCAGGCGTCGATCCAGACGTTCACCAACAGCAACGACATTCTCACCGGATAACATGGATATGCCGATGGTCAATGCAGGTGCACCGTTATGGTAAGTGTAAAAACCGGGGGTCTCATCGTAAGCACGACGTACCGTAGCGATGTCTTTGATGCGTACCAGGGAGTTTTCAGTGCCGCTGAGCAGCAGTTCACCGATCTCCTGTGTTGATAATAACTGGCCGGTCGGGTTTATGCGGATATATTCATCGCCTACACGAACATTGCCGGAGTTAGAAACAAGGTTTTGTGATTTTAATACCTGGCTGAACTCCTCATTTGAGATACCGAGTTTTGCCATATTGGCGCGAGAAAATTCCAGGTAGACAACTTCTTTTATATCACCGCCGATGGTTATTTTTCTTACACCGGGAACGAGCAATA
The DNA here is from genome assembly GCA_030595325.1 of Gammaproteobacteria bacterium. Lineage (GTDB taxonomy): Bacteria > Pseudomonadota > Gammaproteobacteria > SZUA-229 > SZUA-229. The sequence continues at coordinate 3,895 of JAUVDN010000101.1, forward strand.
ACTGTTCTTTTAATATGTCGGCGTAATCTTTTAATTCACGGTAGGTGTAACCTTCACCGGTTAGAGCATAAAGCAGGCCGAATACGTCACCGAAGTCATCAAGCACGATCGATGTATTGGCACCGGGTGGTAGCTCAGTCTGCACATCGTTAATCTTTCGTCGTAGTTCATCCCATATGTTGGGGAAGTCGTCTTTTTTATATTTATCTTTGATGACAACGGTTATCTCAGAAGTGCCGTCCTGAGAGATAGACTCAACGCGTTTTAGCTGCTGCAGTTGCTGAACGGCGTTTTCAATATGGTAGGTAACTTCTCTTTCGACCTCTAACGGCGTTGCACCGGGATAGGTGGTAACTACTTTTGCTTGCTTAATGGTGAACTCGGGATCTTCGAGACGGCTGATATCCTGCAGTGCGGTTATACCGCCACCAAGAAACAGGATGATCAGTAACCACGTGGTTACTTTTTTTGTGACAGAATACTCTGCGATATTCATCAAGCGGGTCCCTGTAAATAATTTAAACGTTGATTATTCTGGTTGCTCGCCGGTCTGTAGCAAGGTGACTTTCATATCATTTCTTAAAAATGATGCGCCGGCAATGACCACTCTATCCCCGGGGTTCAGGCCATCAACCTGCATGTTGCTACCGATCATCAATCCCGGCGTTACTTTTTTAGGGTTGACCGTCATGGTCTTTTCATCAACGATCCAGACGGTCGCCTGTTTATCACTATTGGCAATGACCGCCGATGCAGGCAGAGTAACAGGGGTGTCAGCAGCAGATTCACTGGCAAACATCTCCGCGAATACCGTGCCGGTCATACCGGGTAAAATATTAAATTTTTCCGATGCTGTCATTTCTAAAGTGATTTTAAATGTTTTGGTTGCAGGGTCGGCCTTTATTGCTGCTTCTCTGTACTTGAGCGGAAACTGCTTATTTTTAATGGTATCGAATTTTACATAAAGCGCTCGATCCCTGTTATTTGATTTATCGATGGCGATCATTATACTTTCAGGTACATCGATTATAATTTTTAACGAGGAGACATCTTCGAGTGCAAATATTTTCTTTGAAAGGACAACCTCCTCAAAATTTTCAACATAGCGTTTGGCGATGTAACCGTCGAAATTAGCTTTCAGCTTTGTATAGATCAGATCCTGTTCTGCGCTCTGCAGACTGGCTTTAGCAGTATGATATTTTGCGCGGAGGTTGTCATGGTCAACTTTTGAGATGGCACCTTTTTCAACCAGGTCTATGGCACGGTCATAATTAGCTTTAGCTGTATCATAACTGGCTTTGCGATCTTTGAGTGTTATCTCGAAATCGGTAGGGTCCAGCTCTGCCAGTAACTGGCCTTTTTTCACCTGTTCACCTTCTTTGACAAATATATTATGTATCTTTCCACTGACCCGAAATGAGATATCCGCCTTTTGAATAGCGTCAACCTCAGCAGGGAATGTTCGTGTATCGCCTGTAGCCTCTCCGCCGATGACGAGTGTTTTAACAGGACGAGAAGCTGCTACATATACTCCCTGAGGTTCTTCACAGGCACCAAGCAAAACTGATGCTGCAAGCAGCAAAGTGATGTAAGACAGTTTCTGTGCATCCATTATGTTGTCCTTTAAGTGTTTGTAAATATTTTTTAATTACTCAGCGAGTTTGAGATAAGGGTACAGGCTGTTGATTTATAAGGACGCGTGAATACATCCATGTAAGCTCTGCTGCAACGTCCTGTTGCAGAAGCCTTATAAATCAACAACCTGAACCCTCAGAAAATAATACGCTGAGTAGTTACCATATTTTTTAAATTGTGCTGCTAAACGAGAGTTATTGTAGCAATTTGTATACCGTTAGTCGTTATATTTCGCTACGCATAAAATCAGGTATCCAGCAATGCCAGCAGAAAATGATGCGATTAATACGGCAAGTTTATCGGCCTGTTGATACAGGTTGCCATCGGTGATCGCGAGCGAGTTAACGAACAGGCTCATGGTAAAACCGATACCGGTCAGTATCGAAACACCATACAATTGTAACCAGGTGCTGTTATCCGGAATTTTTGCCAGGCCAAGTTTGATTGCTACCCAGCTAAAGCCGAATACTCCAATTTGTTTGCCGAGGAATAGTCCTGCCATGATGCCTAAGGGTACGCCAGTAGTCATCTGGTAGAGTGAAACATTACGTAGATCGACACCGGCTAAAGTTGCATGTACCCCGGATTTTAATACACTTACCCATAACACCACGCCAACTATAATATAGGCCGCTTTTTTGGTAACACCCAGGCGGTTCATAATAATTAAAATAGTCAGGGCAGATGATTCTTTTTTAATAAACTCTTCTAGAAAGTTCATGATTTAACTATCCCTAATTTAACTATCCCTAAAATTTAAATTAGTGAATTTTTTTATCTTCTGTTTGCGCCATGTCTGTCTGAGTCAGGGGTTGAATTAATACCCAGGGTTTTACTACATTAGCCCAGAAAGGCGTGTTGTCTTTGTGCCATTGTTTTGCCTGCTCATCAGAAACCCTGGCTACCTCACCTGAGGTTAGCCATTTGCTCACTTCATCTTTATTGTCTAAAGAAAAAGCAACGGCAACATCAAGTAAATTAGTATTACTGCTGACATAGATTAACCAGCCGCCAGCGAAAAATCGTTGCAGTTCACTCCAGCTAATTTGGGATGTTTCATTATTGATATTGGCACGCAGGAGATCAATATCGCTTATTTTGTTTTTATCATTTGTCATCTTATTGCTTATATTATACATACCGTTATGTTGATACGGTTGTTGGTGGGCTGTTATCGGCCATGAAGGATATACAAATAAAAACAATTTTTGCCGCAAAGGACGCAAAGAGCGCAAAGAAAAGCTTTTATTATTTGTGTTTTTCGTAGGGTGGGCAGCGCTTTTTGTGCCCACGGCCCTTGTGGATAACGCATCCGTGTGGACACAAATAACGTACCCACCCTACAAGGTTAATAAAATAGAAAAATATTTAACGTTTTTCTTTGCGCTCTTTGCGTCCTTTGCGGCAAAAATGGCTTTCAGTTTTTCCAACGCCGCCAGGGCCAGGATCTGTCTTTCCTGTTGTGATTACATCGCTTTAAGCAAAGCGAGGTCTTCTCTTACCAGTGACGCAGAATGTTCAAACATCTTGCGTTCAGTTTCGTTCATATCCAGTTCGATGATATCAGTAATACCGCTTTTTCCCAGCACCGCCGGCACACCGATGGCAATATCTTCATGGCCATATTCACCTTCCAGCAGGCATACGGTGGGTAAAATACGATTGCGATTATGCACTATTGCATCGACCATCTCGACAATAGAGGCGGCAGGTGCATCGTAGGCGCTGCTATTTTTTCGTAAAGCGAGAATTTCTGTGCCGCCATTTCTAGTGCGTTCAACGATAGTTTCGATTTTCTCTTTAGCAATGAATTTTTCAATCGGAATACCGGCGATAGTGCAGTAACGTAACATCGGCACCATGGTGTCACCATGGCCGCCTAGCACCATGGCATAGATGTCCATGATTGAATAACCGGTTTCCATCGCAATAAAACTGGCCATGCGGCTGGAGTCGAGGACTCCCGCCTGGCCAAACACACGGCTACGCGGCCAGCCTGTTTTAATGAAAGCATGATAGGTGATGACATCAACCGGATTGGTGACAAACAACAAAATAGCATTCGGTGCATATTTTATCGCGCCATCAATAATGCCATCCATTATAGGAATATTGCTGGCTAAAACATCCGAACGCGACATGCCCGGTTTGCGAGGCAAACCAGCGGTGATAATAATAAGTTCAGAATCAGCCATCAAGGCCTGGTCAACACCACCTGTTAGACGTGTATCGAATTGAAAAAGCGGTGAGACTTCCTGAATGTCCAGCGCTGTGCCAACTGCTACGCCTTTGTGTATATCCAGTAATACTATTTCACTGCACAGGTTTTTAGCAGCTAAGAACTGTGCAGTTGATTCACCGACGCGTCCAGCGCCGACGATGGTGATTTTGTTCATCCTGTGCACTCCTTTAATGATGTGTTAC
>JAUVDN010000081.1 GCA_030595325.1 Gammaproteobacteria bacterium
AAAGGCCGTAAAGTCGTTAATACTGGCGACACGTTCGAAGATTAATATTATTAACCACCTACGGCTAAGCATTAAGTTGTGGGTGGTTAGTTATTAGTATGGCAACCATTGCTTTAGATGCCATGGGTGGTGACTTCGGACCTGAAGTTGTTATCCCTGCTGCGATTCATGTAGTAAAAAAAATCACCGATATTCACATTATCCTTGTGGGCGATGAAGCGCGATTACACGACTGCGCGAAAGACAACAACATCGACCTCGACAAACATTTTGAAATACATCATGCATCTCAGGTTGTTGAGATGCACGAAGACCCGCGTCATGCTGTTCGCAAGAAGAAAGATTCTTCTATGCGTGTTGCAATTAATCTTGTTAAAGAAGGGCGGGCGCAAGCTGTCGTCAGTGCGGGCAATACTGGTGCTTTGATGGCGACGGCTAAGTTTGTTTTAAAAACAGTTCCTGGTATTGATCGTCCGGCAATTTGTACCACAATTCCGTCGTATGGTGGTCATACACAGATGCTGGACCTGGGTGCGAACGTTGATAGCAGTCCTGATCATTTGTTTCAATTTGCAATAATGGGTTCAGTTCTGGCTGAGGCAGTAGATAATACGCATCAACCTAAAGTTGGCTTATTGAATATTGGTTCTGAAGACAGTAAAGGTAATGCGCAGGTAAAAGCCGCGCATAAGTTACTGCAAGATGGCCCGTTTAATTACATCGGATTTGTTGAAGGTGATGATATTTATACCGATAAGGTGGATGTCGTTGTCTGTGACGGTTTTGTGGGAAATGTCTCGCTTAAAACGATGGAAGGTGTGGCTAAGATGATTTCTCGTATGATGCGGGAAGAGTTTAAAAAATCGATATTTACGATGATGGCCGGTTTAATCGCCATGCCTGTTCTTAATCGTTTTAAGAAACGTGTTGATCCACGCATGTATAACGGTGCGTCAATGTTAGGTCTGGATGGGATTGTGATTAAAAGTCATGGTAGTGCAGATGTGTTAAGTTATGTCAATGCGATTGAAATTGCCTTACTGGAAGTAGAAAAATCAGTACCTGAACATATTCGTGAATGTATGGAACCGTTGCTGAAGAAAGCAACGTCAGAAAAAGCAGAATTGGAGTTAGAGGCGTGAAGTACGCAAGAATAGCTGGTACAGGTAGTTATCTACCTGAAAAAACCCTGACAAATGCAGACCTTGAAAAAATGGTCGACACTACTGCGGAGTGGATTCAATCACGCACGGGTATTGAAGAGCGACATGTCGCTGCAGACGGCGAATACACTGTCGATCTTGCAGAGAAAGCAGCTATCAGAGCAATGGAAGCCGCGGGCAAAACGAAGGACGATATCGATCTGATCATCGTTGGTACGACCACGGCTGATCGTGTTTTCCCCAGTACTGCCTGTTTATTGCAAAAACGTCTGGATATTCATGGCTGCGCTGCCTTTGATGTGCAGGCGGTGTGTACTGGTTTTGTTTATGCGCTGGGTATTGCCGATAAGTTTTTTAAAGACGGCTCTGCTAAATGCGCACTGATTATTGGTGCTGAAACTTTGTCTCGAGTCGTTGACTGGACTGACCGCAATACCTGTGTATTGTTCGGTGATGGTGCGGGCGCTGTTGTGCTGGAGCAGAGCGATGAGCCGGGTATCCTGTCGACACACCTGCACGCAGATGGGGAATACGAAAGCTTACTGACCGTTAATTATGGTGTTTCTACCAGAGCAGACCAGATTTTAGAAGGCGCTGGTGGTATACAGATGAAAGGCAATGAAGTCTTTAAGATGGCGGTTAATACCTTAGGGCGTATTGTTGATGAAACGCTGGCGTTTAATAATATGGAAAAGTCTGATATTGACTGGTTAGTACCGCATCAGGCTAATATTCGTATAATTAATGCGACAGCTAAAAAATTAAAAATGTCGACCGATCATGTTGTTGTAACCGTTAACAAACACGGAAACACATCGGCGGCCTCTGTGCCTCTTGCTCTGGATACGGCTGTTCGTGATGGCAGAATTAAACGTGGTGAAACCATATTGTTAGAAGCCTTTGGTGGTGGTTTTACCTGGGGCTCGGCACTGATCAAATACTGATCTGAGGTTTTCTTCATGGCAATCCTGAGCAGTATTCCTGTGCTTAATTGTCAGCATATTGAAGATACACTAGCATTTTATCAGCAGATATTACACTTCGTGGTGGTTAAAAAGCGTGATTTAAATAATTCGCTTTGTTGGGTCCACCTGATGAATGGTGACACCACGCTGATGCTGCAGGCAGTAAGTAAAGATAGTTCTCGAGAAGAAACTCCTCAAATTTCAAAAATAACTTTATACTATTTTGTTAGTGATATAAAAGAGTTGTATCACTTTATTAAAGCAAAATATAATAATGTTTCTGATTTAATAGTGACAGATTATAAGATGCAGGAATTCTTTCTGTCAGATCCTGAAGGTAATGTTCTTACAATCGGCATGTCTGTGAAATAACAATATCGAGTTTGAATTGCTAAATTGACTGTTGACTACTAAAGTCATAACAAGCGTTAAGAATAACAAAATTTTAGCAATTTCTAGTACAAGCAGGAGTAAATCAGTATGAAAAAAAACCAATTATTCAAAGTCGTATTTAATGGTGTAATTTTATCTGCAGCAGTGATAGTGGGTGGTTGCACAATCACTGATGTAACTTCTAGTACCAGTGGCACTTTGGATACAGTAACACCGGATGTAACGTTAAATCGTTTCGTTGATATACGTATGGCATCGATACAGAAAGAAGCGGCTAAAGGTGAGGGTGAAAATCTTGATGCACTTGCGCAGTTAATGGGTAAAAGTGACAAACAGGCATTTTCACTCTGGATGCAAACTAACTATGATGCGCTATTTACCGGACTGGAGCAGCCATCACAGCTAATCTCCAGAATGGAAACGCTGGATACCAATCTAATATAAGTCAGATTCAATTTTTACAGTTATCTAGTTTAAAAAGCGCTAATTTATTAGCGCTTTTTAGTTTTCAGGGGAAAATTATTACCATAAACAACATTAACTTACGTTAATATTCTAATTTAAATATTTGTAAAAATGCTATTGTTTTTTTTTATCATGCTGATATACAATTAGCGTTCTTAATTAAATGAAAGAAATGGAGCTGTAATGGCTGATCGTGAAACGGGTACTGTTAAGTGGTTTAATAATTCTAAAGGATTTGGATTTATTGAAAGAAAAGATGGTGAAGATGTATTTGTACACTTCAATCAAATTCGTGGTGATGGTTACAAGTCTTTAGCCGATGGTCAGGCAGTAGAATTTACTGTTGTGAAAAGCGACAAAGGCTTCCAGGCGGAAGATGTCTCTCCTTGCTAGTATTTTTATAATCCGGCTGTTTTACGTGGCTGAGTTATAAGTTTCAATATTATTCTTAGCCGATTATAGAATTGGCTTAAGTTTGTATGTATCACTTAAGGCTGACTTATGTGGTGCGTATCTGCACGTTGGTCATAGTGCCTATTCATTATTCGTACTGCGAAGTCTCTATCAAACGTTACTTGTTATACTTCCTGAGCACGCTCAAGCATCTCATCTGCATGCGCTAAAGACTGCTCTGTAATATCAACGCCACTTAACATCCGCGCAATCTCCTGACGGCGCTGTTCGTTATCGAGAGTAACGACCTGACTGGTTGTCTGTTTTTTCTGGGTTTGTTTCTCGACGCGAAGATGGTGATGTGCCTGCGATGCAACCTGGGGCAGGTGAGTGATACAGATTACCTGGCTGGCTTTTCCAGTTTTATTTGTGCCTGAGTTGCCATTGCCCAGAATTCGTAAATGCTGTCCAACGATTTCGGCAATTCCGCCACCAACACCACTATCAACTTCATCAAATATAAGCGATGAGATTTTACTGTTATTTGCAATAATCATCTGGATGGCCAGACTAATCCGTGCAAGTTCACCACCGGAAGCTACACGTGCGATTGGCTTGCATGCCTGACCTGCATTGGCCGTCACGGTGAAATCAATATTGTCATGACCGAATGCAGAACGCTTAGCTGTGTCAGGGTCGATAGCGATGACAAACTTACCGCCACTCATCCCCAGAGTCTGCATAGATTGTGTGATCTTTTTATTTAACTTAGTCGCGGCTGCGCTACGACTTTTAGACAGTTTTTCACATGCTTTTACGTAGCTTTCGTTTAGTTTTTTCTGCGAATGAATTAGCTCGTCTAGTCGTTCGTCAACGTGATCAATGTCATCCAGTTCTTTTTTCAGCTGTAGATGTAACGCCTGTAGCCGATCTGGTTTTATCCGATGTTTTCGCGCTAGATCAAGTATGTTCTGGATACGCTGTTCTACTTTTTCCAATTGTGAGGTATCGAGATCGATATTGTCGTAATAGGTCTTTAATAAAGAAACACTTTCATCGATTTGAATCAATGCTTCCTGTAAAAGATCTGTAACGGGTGACACGTTTTTATCTATACCACTTAGTTCGTTCAGTGAATTGATAGTGTTTGAGACTGATGATTGTGCATTTGAATTTTCATCATCACTTAATTGATGGATGGCTAACTGGATAGTTGAATTGATTTTTTCAGCATTTGCCATTCGACTGTGCTGATTACTTAAATGCTGATATTCATCTTCTTCCAATGCGAGCGTATCAAGTTCCTGTGTTTGAAAACGTAATAGATCAAGGCGATCATTTTGTTCGTTAATGGTCTGTTGCAGGTGATGTAGCTGATCTTCGACCAGTTTTAATTCAACAAAGATATTGCTGACAGATTCCAGTAGCGGTGAATGATTTGCGTAATCATCTAATAGCTGTCTTTGTACAGCACTTTTCATCATCGATTGATGTTCGTGCTGACCATGAATATCAATAAGCATTTCTGCCAGTTCTCGAATAACCTGTAAGTTAACCGGTGTGCTATTCACATAGGCGCGAGAACGACCGTCCTTTGAAATCCGGCGACGTAAAATACATTCTTCATCAGCATTTAATTCCTGTGATACCAGCCATGCTGAAACAGCATCAAGCTGTCGTATATCAAATTCAGCAACAATTTCTGCAAACTCACAACCTTGTTTAATGCTGTCATTGTCTGCGCGATCACCTAGTACTAGATTGAGTGCGCCGAGCAGGATGGATTTACCTGCGCCAGTTTCACCGGTAAGCGCGGTCATACCAGAATTGAAATCTAGTTCTAACTCATCAATGATGGCGAAGTTTCTAATAAATAAATGTTTTAGCATGCTGTATAGAAAGTTATAAGTTGTAAGTCTTAAGTTAAAAGTTTTTAAATAATTATTTACTTAAAATTTGTAACTTAAAATTATTTTTAAGTGTGTTCGCTCCAGCCTAGTTTCTCACGCAAAATTTCATAGTGATTGTGTTGTTTAGGGTGCAGCAAAGTTATTCTATCTTCTTTGCGATTTATTTTTATGTGGTCACCTACGTGTACATCTGTTGAGGCATGGCCATCACATGTCACTTGTGCGATACCTTCTTTTGTATCGCAAATTAATATATCAATCTGTGAGTTCGCGTGTACGACTAGTGGGCGGCTGCTCAATGTGTGTGGCGATATGGGTACCAGAGTAATAGCATCTAATGTTGCATGCAACAGCGGACCGCCAGCTGAGAGGGCGTAGGCAGTGGAGCCAGTCGGGGTAGCGACGACTATTCCATCCGCACGTTGATGATTAACAAACTCATCATTGATGCGTGTTTCAAATTCGATCATGCGTGCGATATCACGTATGTGTACAACCGCATCATTGAAAGCATCCGCTTCGAATATGACTTTGTTATCACGAAGTACCTTCACCTCTAAAAGAAAACGCTGTTCTTCACGATAAGATCCGTCAAGTATTTCTTCAAGGGATTCTTCCAGTTTATCGGGTGAGATGTCGGCAAGAAAACCTAAGCGACCAACGTTTATACCAACTAATGGTACATGTACATGTGAGAGAGAACGTACGGCATTAAGTATTGTTCCGTCACCTCCGACAACGATTACTAAGTCACATTTTTCGCCAATAGTTTTACGACTGGCAGACTCGAATTTATCGGCGATATTATTATTTAATGCGCTACTGATTATGTTGTCTGGAATCTGCTGGTCAAGAATGACATGGCAATTCTTGTTTTTTAAGAATGAAAATAGTGCATGCAGTGTTTTGCGTGCAGGTTCTACCTGAGGTTTTGTGATGACACCAATGGTATTAAATTTCATACTGCTTTTATTCATTTATGTACACTACCATTGAAAGACAATGTTGAAAAGTTTCCACTTCTAAAATGATAATGATAGTTATTAATTTTTAGCATCAGTTTTCAGGCTGTAAAGTAGGTTGAGTGCTTCTTTAGGGCTGAGTTCGTCAATGTTTAAGTCCTGTAGTTTTTCTATTACAGGGTGAGGGCGATCGCTGAACATTTCAAACTGACCAGAATCCTGGTGATTACTTATTGCCTGGTTCTCAAGTTCTGTCATTTTGCTTTTGGCTATTTTTATGACATCCACTGGTACGCCTGCAAGCTGTGCAACTTGTAGGCCATAACTTTGATTGGCGGGGCCTGGTTTAACGCTGTGCAGAAAGACAATTTTTTCGCCATGCTCTACTGCATTGATATGAATATTATTAATACCGCGTATCTCGTCAGGCAGGGCGGTAATTTCAAAATAGTGGGTTGCAAATAAAGTGTAGGATTTGTTAACCGTACTCAAATGGTAGGCACATGCCCATGCCAGTGAGAGACCATCAAAGGTACTGGTACCACGTCCTATTTCATCCATTAATACCAGAGAGTTCTCTGTAGCGTTATTGAGGATGTTGGCCGCTTCTGTCATTTCGACCATGAAGGTAGAACGGCCACTGGCAAGATCATCGGATGCGCCAATTCGTGTATAGATGCGATCGATAGGGCCAATGACGGCGCTTTCAGCTGGCACGTAACTGCCAATGTAGGCGAGTAGAACAATGAGGGCTGTCTGGCGCATGTAGGTAGATTTACCGCCCATATTTGGGCCGGTAATAATACTCATGCGTTTTGAATCACTTAGTAACGTGTCGTTAGGAACAAAATGTTCGTTAACGACGCGCTCGACGACGGCATGCCGACCTTGCTTTATTTTGATGCCAGATTTCTCTGTTAACTTCGGGCAGCAGTAGTCGAGACTGTGAGCACGTTCAGTTAAGCAGCAAATACTGTCTAGTTCAGCAATGCCTGTGGCACAGGCTTTTAGTGGTTTCAAAAAGGACTGGAGCTGCTGTAAAAGCTCATCGTATATGGATTTTTCTAATGCCAGCGCGCGTTCTTTAGCACTTAACACTTTATCTTCGTACTGTTTAAGTTCGTCAGTAATAAAGCGTTCAGTCGACTTTAATGTTTGTTTGCGTGTGTAGTGAACCGGCACGTTCTCAGAATGCAGGCGGCTTATCTCTATGTAGAAACCATGGACACGGTTGTAATTAACTTTGAGTGCTTTTATTCCGGTCTCTTCGCGTTCGCGAATTTCCAGCTGTTCAAGAAATGCATTGGCGTTTTTACTTAAGGCGCGCAGTTCATCCAGTTCTTTGCTATAGCCAGTCGCGATGAAACCACCATCACGAGTCAGTACCGGTGGGTTTTCACAGATAGCATTGCTGAGTAGGTCGACGGTTTGCGGGTGTGTGTTTATATCCGCTGATAACTGCTGTAAAAAAGGTGCGTGGCATTGTTGTAGCAATCCCTGCAACTCAGGTAAAACAGCAAGTGAATTTTTAAGTGTCTCCAGATCTCGTGGTCGCGCAGATAATAGTGCAAGTCGACTCATGATACGTTCGATATCACCGATTGAATTTAAATAAAACTGGATATCAATGGTCAGTTGGTTATTTAATAACTCACCGATAGCCTGATGGCGTTGTGTAAGCAGTTCATGACTGCGTAGTGGCGAGTGTAGCCAGCGACGCAAGCAGCGACTACCCATGCTGGTGGTAGTGCGGTCTATTACTGACGCTAATGTGTTTTCGGTGCCGCCTGAAATATTAACTTCAATTTCGAGGTTACGGCGACTGGCTGCATCGAGCACGATAACATCATCGGTGTTTTCAACATGCAGTCCAGAAATGTGCGGTAATGCTGCACGTTGTGTGTCTTGCGTATATTGCAGTAAACAGCCGGCAGCCATTACCGCTGTATCTAAATCTTCGCAGCCAAAACCAGAAAGATCTTTTGTACCAAACTGTGCGTTTAGGATGCGATTGGCGCTGTCCAGATCAAACCACCAGGGCGGCTGTTGCCGTAAACTTATATTACTGTTTAGCGTAGTGCTAAATTCATCGTGCAGAGGGCTATCTTCGGAGACTAAAACTTCGACTGCCTGCAGGCGTTCTAACTCTGCATAGAGCTGGGCTTTATTTTTAATTTCTGAAACATTGAAACGTCCGGAAGTGATATTTAGCGTGGCTATACCATAGGTGTCATTGTGGTGGTGTATGCAGAGTAATAAATTGTCTTTGCGTTCATCCAGCAGTGCTTCTTCAGTGATGGTGCCGGGTGTGACTATGCGCATCACTTCACGATTTACGGGGCCTTTGGTTTCGCCGGGTTTGCTGGTCTGTTCACAGATAGCGACTGATTCGCCCCGTTTGATGAGACGGGCAAGATAATTGTCAGCAGCGTGATAGGGAATGCCGCACATTGGAATAGGGCTGCCTGCAGATTGACCTCGTGCAGTGAGAGTAATGTCCAATAATTTCGATGCTTTTTTGGCATCGTCAAAAAACAGCTCGTAGAAGTCACCCATGCGGTAAAACAGCAGGGTTTTTGGGTGGTCGGCTTTGATGCGCAGGTATTGTTGCATCATGGGAGTGTGAGCAGTTGGTTCAGTATTTTTTTTATTTTTTGCTGTAGCAGTACTCATGGGGCTTAAGTGTACAAGATTTACTGGTGTGATGGCATGCCGTCCTTTAAAGTATGCCAATTATTTTTAAACGTTACAGTGTGTCGATAGATGAATACAACAGAGCAGGAATTAAAAGACCTTGCCGAGCAATTAGGTGAGTGTATGAAAGCGCATGGTATGAAGCTGGCGGCAGCTGAGTCATGTACCGGCGGCTGGCTGGCAAAAATTATTACAGATATCCCTGGTAGCTCGGCCTGGTTCACAGGCTCGGTGGTTTGTTATAGCAATGAATCTAAACATAGCTTGCTGGGGGTAAATGAGTCCGTACTGAATGATTTTGGTGCGGTCAGCGGGGAAGTGGTGTTAGAGATGGCGGATGGTTTGTTCTCGCATACTAATGCAGACGTGGTTGTCAGTGTTAGTGGTATTGCTGGCCCAGATGGCGGCACTAAAGATAAACCGGTTGGTCTGGTCTGGCTGAGCTGGGGGAAGCGTGGTGAATCAGTTTACGCAACCCCGTTTAATTTTGATGGCAATCGAGAGAGTGTTCGTAAGCAATCGATAAAGCAGATGTTGAATAACGTACTTGATTTGCTGGTTTGTGATTAAGTTCTGAAGTAACTATTTAGCCGCATCGCGGAATGGAAAAAATCTGCTCCTACAGGTGCGTTCGTTTGTAGGAGCAGATTTTTTTCATTCCGCGAATTCTTCTGTTGCTTCAGGTGTCGCGAGTAATTGATTCGTGTAGCTTATCAGGAGTAACTGGAGTCTTAAGTATGTCATGTAACTTTATGATTTCATTTAGCTTGTCAACGTATTTAAATTCATCAGGATGCACCAGAACAATGACTTTTGTATCGGGCGCGTATTGCTGCATGCTGTGAAGCATGACATCTAAGTTACTAATATTGGCGCCCGCATAGTTGTTTCCGTAGCCATAAAAAAATTCGGCGACGATAAAGTGTGGTGGTTTCTTTTTAATTGCAGTAAGTGCTTTGCGCATGGAGTTAATCTTGGTTTCTTCAATACCGATTGAGCGATAAAACTCAGTGGCATTCGGATGCCCAGAGGATTCGATAATGGAATATAACGTTGGGGTTGCCATGTTTATTTGCGTATCTAATAAATTGATGTGTTACTGGTAAAGTTACAGCGCTTGTCGCATGACCGATTATGGCATAACCAACCATGGACGTAAAAACTGCGCATCAAGTGAATGATGCGCAGTTTATTGTATTTGTTTAAAGGGCGATTTCTGGTCGATGATCAGTATTATAATCTGGCTCTATGTATCTGGTGGCGGCAAAGGCAACCCCGCGAGTTTACAAATCTCGTGTACGGGATCTCTGGGGAACAAGCGATAAATATGTTTTTCATAGGCTTTTTGATCATGGTAGCGTTTGTTCTGTGAGCCGAGGTTACGAATCAATGTGCGCATTGTTGGGTTGGTCATATTCTCTTCATGATATTCACGAAAATAATAGATAAGTTCCCAGTGGTCGTTATATAGCTGGACGCCGTCTACTTCTGCTTGCTCGATGGCGAAAGCTTCGCTCCATTCTTCCTGATGTTGTAAAAATCCCTGTACATCTGTTTCGACACTTTTGCCGTTTACGTCTAACATCATAATCAATAACTCCTCATTACGTTTCAAAGTAATAGATATTTTCAGTATAAATACCTATTGGCCCGTTAATAATTATTGCTTTCATTGTTTCAGGTTATGAAAACAGTATTCGTCGGTCCTGACTTTTATGCCTCCTGATTATTGATACGTCTTTACTAAAAAAACCTCGCTATAGCGTGGTTCTTACATTGAGAATACGCCGTGAAAAATACTTTGGCAAGGAAATAGGTGTAATTAATTTATGGCTCCATCAAAAATATTTATGCGCTTATTTTAAGTGTGGTAATAAAGATGAAAATTCTTTTAAAAAATCTGTCATTTTCAATCGTTGAGGACTATCTGCTGAGTTTTTTCTATGTGATAATCATGCGAATTATTTTGATAATCATTTTGATAATTATTTCCCGCAACAACAAATACTATAAGAGGAGTTTTTAATGGACGACAATCGTAAAAAGGCACTTGCTGCCGCTTTATCTCAAATTGAACGTCAATTTGGCAAAGGATCTGTCATGCGTATGGGCGACGACGGCGCCATTCCTAATATCGAGACTGTTTCAACGGGTTCACTTAACCTCGATATCGCTTTAGGCATAGGTGGTTTACCAAAAGGCCGCGTGGTTGAAATATATGGTCCTGAATCATCAGGTAAAACAACATTAACCTTGCAC
>JAUVDN010000024.1 GCA_030595325.1 Gammaproteobacteria bacterium
AGAAATATTAGATATTTCTAATTTAGCAAGCAACTACTCAACCAAGAACACCAACTGTGACCGATTATTACGTTTACGAACAACCATTAAATGAAAAAGTACGGGCATTTCTTCGTCTTGAAAAATTGTTCCAACAGTACAATTTTCATCTAAAACATGGTTCTGACTGGAATAACCGGGTTGCCATAGACTCCATTCTGGAGCTTCTTGCTTACACCACACGCAGTGACATCAAATTAGAAATACTGAAAGAGCTAGAGCGACAGCACACCAAGCTCGAGCGATTATCACAACGCCCGCAGATAGATCAAACTCAACTGGAATCTATTCTAAAAAATATACAGAAACGTATCGGTGAATTACAGTCAATAAAAGGTCAGGTAGGGCAAGAAACAAAAAATATTGAACTACTAGCCGCCATAGCACAAAAAAATTCCGTGCCTGGCACTATTTGTGATTTTGACCTTCCCTCACTAAAACACTGGTTAACCCTGCCCAAAGACGTGCGTACCCAACACATTGAAAAGTGGTTCCAACCTTTTGGTCATATGGATCGCGCGGTTCAACTCATTTTAGATGTATTACGACACAGCGCTGAAGACACCGATGAAACTGCTGCCAGTGGATTTTTTCAGCAATCAATCGATACCAATCAAGCCGTACAGTTATTAAGAATTTCCATACCAAAAGACGACCTGTGCTACCCAGAAATCAGCGCAGGAAAACACAGATTCTCTGTACGTTTTATGAAGAATGATGATCCAGCGTTACGCCCTGAACAATGCAAAGAAAATGTAAATTTCAAATTAAAGATGTGCACTATCTAACGAATAGACCCCGATTAATAGATATGATTAATAGGTCTGCTTTATAAATATGGTTAATACAATTTAGCCCGTAGACTTAACTAACTTCTAGTTACCGGCCTCTATCCCCAAAAAGCACTGATAGCTGCGATACCTTGTGCACCGTTTTGCCATGCTTTCTCCATGTCTTTGTCTGACACACCGCCCAGAGCAAATACCGGTACGCTGCAACCGTCCACCAGATCAGAAAAACTTTGCCAACCCATGGCAGCCATGTCGGGGTGACTCGCTGTTTTTTGCACCGGAGATAACACCACAAAGTCTGCCTGCAGTTGCTCTGCTTTAGCCAGCTCATCGGTGTTATGACAAGAAGCAGAAAACAATACACCCTCGGGTCTTTTGTCTATCGCTTTTAGTTTTCTACTATCGGCATGAAAACCGGAAAAGTCTATCCCGGTCAACTCCATAGTATTTAAAATACTTTCAGGAATATTAAATAATAATTTTGCACCAGCCTGTCGACATAACACTGAACTTTGCTGAATGATGATTTTTGCTGCATCATCACTAATATCATCTTGTTTGAGTCGAAGTTGAACCAGTTCAATACCACTATCGAGCGCCGTAGATAATTTTTTCAGAAAATCGCTTTCATCGATAAATTTCCCAGTGATCAGGTATTTTTCTGACAATTGAACGGCTTTGATAATCGCTTCATTTGCAGCAGGAAAATCATACGATGTTAATTCATCAGCCGCTACCCATCTAACTTGCTGACCTTCGATACCTGACGCTACTCCACCGTACGAGCTCACCTTACGCACATGCAGGCAGACTTTTTTGTCATTGTAATCATACGGTATCATTATTAGTGGGCGAGATTCATTAATCTCAAGACCTAGCTCTTCTTTTATCTCACGACTTAAAGCTTGTGATACAGTTTCGTTATCTTCTATTTTTCCACCCGGAAATTCCCAGAGACCGCCTTGATGCGTATTGTTATGGCGTAGACTTATACAAACTTCATTGCTTTCATTCACGATGACAGCAACAGCAACGTGAACAATATCTAACATAATATTAAGCTTACTCAGAACTTGAGTTTAGGAGCGATACTCAGAATTAATGCGTACATATTCATGTGATAGATCAGAGGTCCATATCGTCGCTGCATCATCACCACGATGTAATTCAACAGTGATTGATATCTCTTCTTCATTCATAACAGCCTGACCTTTTTCTTCCTGATAATCAGCATCAACGCCACCGTTACGAACGATACAAACATCACCCAAAAATATATTGATACATGAAATATCCAGTTGCTCAATTCCAGCTCGACCTACAGCCGCCAGAATTCTTCCCCAGTTTGGATCACTGGCAAACAAGGCAGTCTTAACTAAGGGCGAATGCGCAATAGTATATGCAACATTTTTTGCTTCAACAATCGATTTTGCCAGCTGCACAGAAACAGTTACATACTTGGTTGCACCCTCTGCATCCCGCACGATAGTTTGCGCAAGCTGCTGACATATTTCGTTTAATGCGGTGACGAATGTCCCTGCATTTGCTGAAGAATTATTTAATGGTTTGTTGCCTGCTTTTGCCGTTGCTATTAGTACACAGGCATCGTTTGTCGAGGTATCACCATCCACAGTGATTGCATTAAAGCTAATGGCAACAGCATCCGATAAACACTGCTGCAGGTAGTTTTCTTCAATATTTGCATCAGTCGCAATAAAAGACAGCATGGTAGCCATATTTGGGCATATCATGCCTGAACCCTTAGCGATACCACTTAAGGTTACCTTACTACCATCAATTATTAACGTCCTGGATACGGCTTTTGCAACCGTATCTGTCGTCATAATACCTTTAGCGGCAAGCAACCAGTTATCTTCTAATGGATTTTGTACAACCTGCTTAATTCCCGATTGCATAACGTCCATCGGTAACTGCTCACCGATAACACCTGTTGAGAATGGTAGCACCTGCTCAGCGGAGCAATTTAATTCTTGCGCGAGCCACTGACAACTCTGCACAGCATTCTGCATTCCAGTATCGCCAGTACCAGCATTAGCATTACCAGAATTAATGAGCAGTGCTCTAGGTGGGGCTTGCTTCAGATTTTTCTTTGCCAGAGTAACTGGCGCTGCGCAGAATGCATTTTGGGTAAAACTTGCAGCACAACTTGCGTGTTCGTCAATAATAAAAACAACCATGTCGTCTTTACCATTTTTTTTAATACCGGCAGCTACAGAGGCTAGCTTAATCCCGGCTACAGGTAAAATGTCTACAGGTTCAGATAGTCCAACCGCCATATATTCTCTGTACTACTAGGTTTGAGTTTTCAGGTTTGTATTCCCAAGTTTGTGTTCCTAGGCTCATAATGCTGGATTTATATTAAAAAACCAGCCCTACTTTATTAACAAAATCTAAGTCAACTTACCGTGACACTGCTTAAACTTTTTACCTGAGCCGCAGTAACAGGGATCATTCCGTCCAATTTTTTTCTGCTCACGGTGATAAGGCTGAGCTGTATCTCCCTCAGCAACATTATTATCTTCACCCGCTTCAGCGGCTGGACGTTGTGCTTCACTCGCATCCGCATGTCCGTAGTTTACATTTTCTACTTTTGAATTTTCGTTTGCTTCCAGATTTTCAACCTGTTCGTTAGACTGAATTTTTACTTTTGAAAGTATAGTTATCACTTCATACTTCATACGTTCAAGTAATTCAGTGAACATTTCAAACGATTCACGTTTATATTCCTGCTTAGGGTTCTTCTGCGCATATCCACGCAAGCCCACACTCTGACGCAGATAATCCATTGCCGCCAAATGTTCTTTCCACAGTTTATCCAGCACATTCAACATCACATGCTTTTCATAATTACGCATGCCTTCAAAGCTAACCATAGCTTCTTTAGCTTCAAATTCTTCGACTATAGTCGTATGAATTTTTTTGCGTAACCCTACTTCATTCAGTAAATTATCCTCATCCAGCCATTGAGCTATTGGCATTTCCTGACCGAACTCTTCTTTTAATGCACTTTCCAAACCTTCGATATCCCATTGCTCATCAAGACTTCCTGGTGGAATACTGGCGGTAATAACGCTGTTAATGACTTCTTCACGAATAGATTGAATGGTAACTGACAAGTCAGTTTCAGCCATCATGTCGTTTCGTTGTGCATAGATAACTTTACGCTGATCGTTAGCCACATCATCATATTCAAGCAGTTGTTTACGAATATCGTAGTTATGCCCTTCAACCTTGCGCTGTGCATTTTCGATGGCACGATTCACCCAGGGATGCTCGATAGCTTCACCTTCTGCCATACCTAATTTTTTCATCAGCGCACCAACTTTGTCTGATGCAAAAATACGCATCAAATCATCTTGCAGTGATAAGTAAAATCGACTGGAACCAGGGTCGCCCTGACGACCTGAACGGCCACGTAACTGATTATCTATTCGGCGTGACTCATGACGTTCACTGCCGATAACATGCAGGCCACCTGCATCCAATACCTGCTGATGACGCCCGGCCCATTTTTTCTTTATTTCTTCTTGCTGATCGTCGCTTACATCTTTATTCTCTTTCAGCTCTGCATCAAGATTACCACCAAGCACAATGTCGGTACCACGACCTGCCATATTAGTTGCGATGGTAACTGCCGCAGGGCGACCGGCATTTTCAATAATGTGTGCTTCATTTTCATGCTGTTTTGCATTCAGCACATTGTGGTCAATTTTATCTTTCTTAAGCAAAGCAGAAATATGCTCAGACACTTCAATCGACGCCGTACCAACAAGTACTGGCTGTTTTCGTTCTATACAGTCTTTAATATCATCAACGATAGCGTTAAATTTTTCTTCTGGTGTTAAAAAGACCAGGTCAGTGTTATCTACTCTTGCCGCTGGTTGATTCGTTGGAATAACGACCACTTCAAGATTATAGATTTGCAGTAATTCCTCTGCTTCTGTATCAGCAGTACCGGTCATGCCAGATAATTTGTTATACAGTCTGAAAAAATTCTGGAAGGTTATCGAAGCCAAAGTCTGACTTTCATTCTGAATGTCTACACCTTCTTTTGCTTCCATAGCCTGATGCAGGCCTTCAGACCAGCGTCGACCTTCCATCGTTCTACCCGTAAATTCATCAACGATGATTACCTGGTTATTACGCACGATGTAGTGTACGTCTTTTTCGAACAGTGCCTTTGCTCGTAATGCAGCATTTAAATAATGAACCAGATTGATATTGGTTGCACTGTATAGAGAGTCGTTCTCATCCAGAATACCTTCTTCAACGAGTATCTCCTCTATGAGCTGATGCCCCTGCTCAGTAATATGGACACTCTTATTCTTTTCATCGATAGAGAAATCGCCTTCTTCCGGCTCTTCTTTAGTCGTTAAGCGACCTTCTTCAAGTCTCTTCACAATCTCTTTAAACTTGAGGTGTAAATCTGTACTTTCACCGACAGATCCTGAAATGATCAACGGTGTTCTTGCCTCATCGATTAAGATCGAATCCACTTCGTCGACAATGGCAAAATAAGGCGTGCGCTGGACCTTTTCTTCTGCGGTAAACGCCATGTTATCGCGCAGATAATCAAAACCATATTCGTTATTTGTTCCGTAGGTAATATCAGCGGCATAAGCCTGCTTTTTAGCGACAGGTTCCATTCCTGAAATGCTGATGCCTGTTGTCATACCTAGGAAATTGTAAAGTTTCCCCATCCACTCAGCATCACGTGTTGCCAGGTAATCATTAACCGTTACAACATGTACACCTTTTTCTGGCAGCGCGTTGAGGTAAGCGGCTAATGTAGCAACCAGTGTTTTACCTTCACCGGTACGCATCTCAGAGATCTTACCGTTATGCAGAACTATGCCACCGATTAACTGAACATCGAAATGACGCATGCCCAGTACGCGTTTTCCGGCTTCCCTTACCGCGGCAAAAGCTTCCGGCAGTAATTGATCCAGAGTTTCCCCTGTTTCATTTTCATCCGTTTTTAAACGATGACGAAACTCTACTGTTTTTGCAGCAAGTTCATCATCAGTAAGTACCTCAAATTCTGATTCGAGTGCATTAATTTGATTAACTGCTTTACGATGTTTCTTAATCAGTCGATCATTACGACTACCAAACATCTTTTTAACTGCATTCAAAATCATTTTACAAATTTAACCTACGAATTAGTTACTTAGTGGTGACAAGGTTCACCATATACTTTATTTAAAAAACACGGAGTATTATGCCAGAGGACGACCGATGGGTCATGTATTACCGAAAGGAATATGGGGCAGAATTACAATATTTGTTTATATTACCTAAGATGTGCGGGGGTGTGACGACTCAGGACGATAATATCACTTATCTATTCTGGTTTATTTAAGTGCTACAAACTTTGCCGGGTTAATCTGTCTATCATTTTTCAGCACTTCAAAATGAACATGAGGGCCGGTAGAGCGCCCGGTTGAGCCCATATATGAGATTGCCTGCCCTTTTGTTACGCTATCACCAACAGCAACGAGTATTTTAGCATTATGTCCATATCGTGTTGAATAGCCATTACCATGATTAATTTCGATTAATTCACCGTATCCATAACGTTTACTAGCCCAGGTAACAACGCCGTTAGCAACCGCAACAATATCACTGCCTTCCTTACCGGCAAAATCCATGCCTTTATGCATTGCAAGCTTTCCAGTAAATGGGTCAGCGCGCTTGCCGTAATATGATGAAGTCCAACCTTTGGTGATCGGACGGCCTCGTGGTTTAGATTCGCTTCTCAACTGGCGACTCATGATGACTTCTTCTAGCACATCAAGTTGCTGTTCTCGGCTAGCCAGTTGTTTATCAAGATCTTTTACTACATTGGCAAAATCGATATTAGCAACACTGTCAGACTCAGTCGGACCGCCATAAGCTGGTGTATTTTTAAAATCAAATTCTTTCGAATCCAGCTTAGCTACTTTCACTAGGCGTTGACCCAGTGCATTCAGACGAATAACATTTGCCTGCATCTTGCCTAAACGCGCTGCCAGCGCATCAAGCTCAGATTCAGCAGACAACCGGGCTTCTTTGATTAGAATTTTTTGTGTAGATATATCATGTTCCAATGCAGCCAGTTCATTCACTGCGGCATTAGTTTTTCCGTACCAGTAACCAGAGCTTACCAACAGGCCTGCAAAAAGGCTTATAATGAACGAACAGGCAAGCAACTGACGCGGACCATCAAGCTGGCAACGAAGCGGCCTACCTCTAAATTTTCCTACAAAAATGATATTCATACTTGAAATACTGTTTAAATGATTACGTAAATTATTGCTTAAATTAATACGGGGTTACAGCCCTAACTACATACAATTACTGTGTAGATACAACAAAATTATAGACTAGCTGTCGAGTTTTTTACCACAATGAAGCTAATAAACGAGCAAATAAGCCCCAAATTTGTGATTCAGGCCAAAAAACTGGCTGAATACACGAAATTAATACGAAATATTCTGCCTGTTGAGTGCCACAGTCACGTTCAGGTTGCCAATGTTCGCAACCAGAATTTAATGCTTATTACAGATTCCCCAGTGTGGACAACCAGACTTCGCCAGCTCAGCCCACAGATTTTACAGTATATACGCGATAGCTCACTGAATGCCAATAAAGATGACAATAATTTTTCAAGCGAACCCGTTATTCATCACGTACAGATTAGCACTCGTTATCAAACTACGGGTGATAATCCAACATCCGCACAAATAAAAAATCGGCCGAGGCCGGAAATAAGCGAAAAAATCACTGAAATGCTATCGCAATCTGCCAACAGTATTGAATATCAGCCTCTTAAAGTAGCCTTACTCAAACTCTCCCAGATTAACAAACAAAACAAAGATAAAACTTAACACCAGAGCCTTGATTGTTTTAAAGGTTTACCCTAAAAAGTTTGCAGTGGCTGCGCGTAAGAAATAGGCGAAGATGCTTTTTCATCTTCAAAGGTCACTTCTTCCCAGGCATCTTTATCTGCACACAATGCTTTTAACAACTTATTATTAAGGGCATGGCCAGAACGGTAGCCCGAAAATGCACCAATAGAACTGTGACCAAGTAGGTACAAATCACCGATGGCATCCAAAATTTTGTGTTTAACGAATTCGTCTTCATAGCGTAAGCCGTCTTCGTTCAATACGCGGTATTCATCAACAACGATAGCGTTATCAATACTGCCGCCTAGCGCTAAATTCTTTTTACGTAACGCTTCAATATCGCTCATAAAACCGAAGGTACGTGCACGACTCACTTCTTTAACAAATGAAGTCGTTGAAAAATCTATCTCTGCTGTACATGGTGCATCTTTAAATGCAGGGTGATCGAAATCGATTGCAAAGCTAACCTTGAAACCATCAAAAGGATCAAAACGTGCCCACTTACCTTCTTCTTCAACAACCACAGATTTTTTAATACGAACAAAACGTTTTGGCGCTTCTTGCTCGACGATACCTGCTGATTGAATTAAAAAGACGAAAGGTCCAGAACTACCATCCATAATCGGAACTTCGGATGCACTTACATCAACATATGCATTGTCGATACCCAGACCTGCCATTGCAGACAATAGGTGCTCAACAGTAGAAATACTAACGCCGTCTTGTTCCAATGTTGTCGACAACATGGTGGCGCCAACATTTGATGCTGTCGCTTTTATCTCGACAGGTTCATTTAAATCAACACGGCGAAAAATAACACCCGTATCAGGCTGAGCCGGACGCAATGTTAGATAAACTTTTTCACCTGAATGCAAACCAACACCAGTGGCGCGAATTACATTCTTTAACGTTCTTTGCTTAATCAAGGTATTCAATTCCTATGCCCAACGTAAAGGTTGTGGCAGAAAATTCTGATAAAAATCACCGTATTATCACATATTTACAGGGTGAATTGGAAGCACGCCTTTAAATACCGACATTAACGACATCATTTTTTATACAAAACAACCCGCAACTACATCAATAAATCTAAATAAATACAAATTAAATCAATAAGTTAATTAATAACCGTTCGATTTTTATGACTAATCAGCCTGGCGACGTAAAAATGCAGGAATATCCAGCATTTCTTCGTTATAACCGCCATCTACTGAAATCGCCTCATTTGTTGACTTGGCATTTCTGATCGATGCAGGTTTGTCATAATCTTTATATTCTGGAAGGTCTTCACCTGAAGCCTGTTTAACTATTTTAACTTCAGCTGGTGCCTGTGGAACTGGAGCCTGTACTTTTGAATTTGGACCCAGACCTGTAGCAACAACGGTTACTCTGATTTCACCATCCAGTGATTCATCGATTGCTGTACCCATTACAACTGTTGCATCATCAGAAGCAAAGCTATTGATAACCGCACCGATATCCTGGAATTCGCCTAATGTCATGTTTGCACCCGTTACATTAACAAGAATTCCGCGTGCACCAGATAAGTTAACATCTTCCAGTAAAGGACTTGCGATAGCGGCTTCTGCTGCTTCCTTAGCTCGTTCATCACCGATAGCACGACCAGAACCCATCATGCCCATACCCATTTTAGACATTACCGTTCTAACATCGGCAAAGTCGACATTAATAACACCCGGGTTAGTAATTAATTCAGTAATACCCTGCACTGCACCACAAAGAACATCATTAGCGCCACTGAATGCATTCATCAGATCAAAATCACGACCGTAGACATCTAATAATTTATCATTCGGTATCGTGATTAACGAATCAACATGGCTGCTTAATTCTTTAATACCATTCATCGCTATCTTCATACGTGAGGTACCTTCAAAAGCAAAAGGCTTAGTCACGACACCGACAACAAGGATGCCCATTTCTCTGGCAATCTGTGCAACTACTGGCGCTGCACCCGTACCAGTACCGCCACCCATGCCAGCAGTAACGAATAACATATCAGTATTAGCGATTGCCTCCTGAATTAATTCACGATCTTCAAGCGCAGCTTGTTGACCGATTTCAGGTGTTGCACCTGCGCCCAATCCTTTTGTGATATTGCTACCAATCTGCAATGACTTAGCACCATCAAAACGACCTAATGCCTGGGCATCTGTATTGGTACAGATAAAATCAACGCCATTGATATTACTGCCAACCATATGCTGTACAGCATTACCACCACCGCCACCAACACCGATTACTTTAATTACTGCGTCTTGCGCACCGGAATCCATCAATTCGAACATAGGCATGATATTTCTCCTCTTCTTGTTTAATTTATATTTATTTAGTTATTTATTTATTTTTTTACGTACATCAATTCTTTACTACAGCCGCTCTAATTATCTACTCTGCTCAGTTAGTCTGTTACTCTGTTATATATATTTTCGACAACACCCGTTAAAAGTTTCCTTGAAACCAATTTTTCATCCGCTCAAACAACCCTTTAAAACCACCATCCATCATGATATGACTAGTGCCATTATTTCTATGCTGATTTCCAAACAGTAATAAGCCAACACCAGTTGCATAAATAGGATTGTTTACCACGTCTGACAATCCGGATACATACTGTGGTAAACCAAGTCGTACAGGGGCATGGAAAATCTCTTCAGCCAAATCAATGACACCTTCCATTTTTGAACTGCCACCTGTTAACACAACACCTGCTGCAATGATTTCTTCAAAACCACTGCGCCGTAATTCTGCATGTACTAAATTTAGTAATTCTTCATAACGCGGCTCAACAACTTCGGCTAATGTCTGGCGCGATAACTTGCGCGGTGGACGATCACCGACACTGGGCACTTCGATTGTTTCTTCCGGGTTCGCCAACTGACGTAATGCACAGGCATACTTTATCTTTATATCATTGGCGTACTGTGTAGGTGTACGTAAAGCCACTGCAATGTCATTGGTTACCTGATCACCAGCTATTGGAATAACTGCGGTATGACGAATAGCTCCTTCAGAAAACACTGCGATATCAGTAGTGCCACCACCGATATCAACCAGACAGACACCCAGCTCTTTTTCATCTTCTGTCAACACAGAGTAACTTGATGCAAGCTGCTCAAGAATTATATCGTCAACTTCTAAGCCGCAACGACGCACACATTTAATAATATTTTGTGCTGCACCAACAGCACCGGTAACCAAATGTACTTTCGCTTCAAGACGTACACCGGACATGCCAATCGGCTCGCGTATTCCTTCCTGGTCATCAATAATAAATTCTTGCGGCAGAATATGAAGTACGCGCTGATCCGCAGGAATGGCCACTGCACGTGCAGCGTCGATAACTCTATCAAGATCACCATTAGTGACTTCACGCTCACGAATAGCAACGATGCCATGAGAGTTCAAACTACGGATGTGACTACCAGCAATACCGGCATACACTGAGTTAATCTCACAACCGGCCATCAACTCTGCTTCTTCGACAGCGTGTTGTATCGATTGCACTGTTGACTCAATGTTTACCACCACACCTTTTTTAAGACCATTCGATGGATGTGACCCAAGGCCAATAATATCTATCTCACCTTCATCGTTCACTTCACCAACAATCGCTACAACTTTAGAGGTGCCGATATCAAGGCCAATCAACATATTCCTATCAGAGTTTTTCGTCATCTTTTAAGTCTCTTTTATCTGTACAGCAAAACCATTCGGGTATCGCATATCAATTACTTTAATTCCATTCTTATCGACCAACGCTGGTAGTATTCGAACAAAACGTTGCAGTCGCTTCTCAGTATCAAATCGTCCCAGTTTTACATTTATCATATCTATTTCAGAACTTACCTTTACGTTTTCATTAGCAGTTACTATCAACTGCCACGCTCTTCTTTCGTCAAGATCCAAACGCACTATTTCATACTCAAGCAATGCCATTTCCTGATAAAGCACATTCATAAACTTCCATACATTATTATGATGACCTTCTGGACCATTCAAAATAGGTAAGCCTAATTCGCCATCTATACTTTCGGGCTTAAATACTTCACCGTCTTCATTGATGTAACCATCATTATTCCAGTAAGCCACAGGTTCATGCTCAGAAACACTTACATCTAAACTTGCAGGCCACTTTCTTCTTAATGAAACAGACTTAACCCATGGCTGTTGCGCAAGTTTGTCGTGTATCTTATTCAGGTCAACGGTAAAATAACCTCCTGTCACATTACTTATTACTATCGCCTCAAGTTGCTCTTTATCTAAAAAGTTCAGCTCACCTAACACCTCAACATTTGTTACAGGTAGCATCACGGGTAATTCAACATCTTTAACCAGTACACCAACGTAAATAACCAGCGCTGCAATTGATAAAACCGGCAACGTTTTAATTACTTTCTTACTTATCTGTTTAAGCAGCGATGGTTTGTTTTTTCTTTTCATTATTAATTAATACGTTTCTTTAAAATCATGTTTATGAACAATGTTCACAGTTAGCCATCAGTAAAATTTTAAAAGTCAGATCATCAAATGAAATACCCGATTCTTTTGCCGCCATCGGGACCAATGAGTGACTGGTCATACCAGGTACAGTATTCACCTCAATCAGCCATGGGCTGTCATTCTCATCAACCATAAAATCGACACGCCCCCATCCTGATGCACCCACTGCATCGAATGCTTGTTGTGCCATCACTGAATATTTCGCTTCATGTTTGGCATCTAGTTCACTCGGACAGATGTACTTAGTATCATTTGACTCATATTTTGCATCGTAATCATAAAACTTATGCGATGTTTCGAGCCGAATCATTGGTAGCACCTGATCATCAAGAATTGCTGCGGTGTATTCTTTGCCTACGACCCACTTTTCCGCAATAACCGTACCGCCACATTCCTGCGCAAATTTCCATGCTGGAATTAACTCTTCTTCTGTTTCGACTTTACTCATACCTATACTTGAACCTTCTAAAACAGGCTTAATAATTAAAGGTAACGAAAGTGTCTCAAGTGCAGTAATACAGGTTTGCTCAGAATCAATGATGCAAAAATCAGGTGTAGGCAACTCCATCGCACGCCATATCTGTTTTGTTTTCAATTTATCCATAGCAATAGATGAAGCCATCACGCCAGACCCTGTGTACGGCAAATTCATCAGCTCAAGCAAACCCTGTACTGTGCCATCTTCACCACCACGGCCATGTAAAATATTAAAAACTCGCTGAAAGTTTCCTGTCGCTAAATCACTGACGATATCCTCACCAACATCAACACCATAAGCATCAACGCCTTTGTTTTTTAATGCTGTTAATACTGCGTTACCACTGAGCAAAGATATTTCTCGCTCTGCAGACAATCCGCCCATCAAAACGGCTACTTTTCCTAGCTGTGTCGCCTCTACTGTCACTTCGACTTTTCCCCGTTCTTATCTTCAGCTGCTTTATTTCCCACGATGCGAACCTCTGGCTGCAGCGTGATACCTTGTTGCCGCTTTACCGTCTCTTGTACAAAATTAATTAATGACTCAATATCTGTCGCACTAGCATTATTTTCATTAATAATAAAATTAGCATGTTTTTGTGAGACGATGGCACCACCAATTGCCTTACCTTTTAGCCCACAATTTTCTATTAACTGCGCGGCATAACTTCCCTCAGGATTTCTAAACACACTGCCACAACTCGCTACACCTGTTGGCTGTGACGCAGCGCGCTTAGCGAGTAATTGTTTTATATCAATCGTATTGTCTTTTTTCTGTTGCTGCTCGCTTAGCTGTAGTGTTACGCTGACAAACCACTCATTCGACAGATCACCAACTAAACCTTTAATATGACGGTAGCCGTATTCAAATTCACTAGCGGTACGTTTAATAATTTCACCGCTTCTATTAAGCACTTCAACTTCAATAACCAATGGCCAGGTTTCACCACCAAATGCACCGGCATTCATTGCTAAAGCACCACCAACCAAACCAGGAATACCGGCAAAGAACTCTGCGCCAAGCAAATTATTTTTAGCGCAGAATCTCGCCAACTTTGCACTTGCCACACCGGCACCAACTAATACTGTTGTCTCATCTAATAATTCCAGCTGACTCATCACACCTTGTGTTGCAATAACAGTTCCATCAAAACCACCGTCACGTACTAAGGTATTACTACCCAAACCCATCCACAGTAATTTTTCGTCAGTAGGTAATGTTTTTATAAATTCGGCTAATACCATCAATGAGTCAGCTTGTACGTACTGCTTTGCTACACCGCCAGTACGCCAGCTCGTGTGCCGCGCCATCGGCTCATCTTTTAAAACTGTAATGTCATCAAATTTTTTCATTACATTCATGACCTGTGACTCACTTAGTTTCCAATGAATCTTTTAACTGTGATGCGATGCGGCCTATACTGCCCGCACCCATCGTTAAAACCATATCGCCATCGCGCAATATAGACTTCAATTCATCACTCAGGTGTTCAACTTGCTCGATAAATATCGGATTAACTTTGCCTCGTGCACGTATCGCAGCACATAAAGCACGACCATCGGCTCCAGCCAATGGCTCTTCACCTGCGGCAAAAACTTCTGTCAGTACCAACACGTCACAGTCAGACAATACTTGTGAAAAATCTTCAAACAGATCACGCGTCCTTGTATAACGATGAGGCTGAAAAACGGCTACCAGACGCTTGTCCGGCCATGCGTTTTTAGCCGCACTTAAGGTGGCCTCTACTTCTGTCGGGTGATGCGCATAATCATCAACGATTGATACCACACCATGCTCAGTCTTTGCCTCTCCATACATATGCATACGACGACCGATACCTTCAAATTTAGCCAACGCGGTCTGCATGTATTGAACAGAAACACCTAGTTCATAAGCCACGCATACTGCAGCCAGTGCATTCAACACATTATGTCGGCCCGGCATATTCAAACTTATTTCAACCGTTGATTTTGACTCTGGCAGCAGCACGTCGAATGTTGTTTTAGAGCCCTGATAACGAATATTTGATGCCCGGACATCGGCTTCAAAATCGATACCATAACGAATTATCGGCCGTGTAATTTCTGGCAATATACTTCTAACTTCTTTATCGTCCACACAGACAACAGCAATACCGTAAAATGGCAGGTGATGTAAAAACTCAACAAAAGTTTGTTTGAGGCGTGAAAAATCACCACCATAAGTTGGCAGGTGATCAGCATCTATATTAGTTACTATCGACATCAGTGGCTGAAGATATAAAAACGATGCATCACTCTCATCAGCTTCAGCTACCAGGTATTTACCTTTACCTAATTTTGCATGAGTTGATGAACTGTTTAATTTTCCGCCGATAACATAGGTAGGATCAAGACCCGCTTCTTCAAGAACACTGGTTACTAATGAAGTTGTTGTAGTTTTGCCATGTGTGCCTGCAACCGCAATACCATGACTAAAGCGCATCAGCTCAGCCAGCATCTCTGCCCGCGGTACAACAGGAATCAAGTTGGCTTTGGCCGCTTCAACTTCAACATTATCATCACTGATTGCAGTTGATGTCACAACAACATCTACATCACTTACATTTTCTATAGAATGCGAAGGATATACTTTTACACCAGATTTTTTTAATTGCTCAATCACAGCATTACTGGCCATATCTGAACCACTGACTTCATAGCCAAGAGTATGCATCACGTCAGCGATACCGCTCATACCCGCACCACCGATACCGACGAAATGCACTTTTCGTATACGTCTCATGAATTCTTTAAGATTGGCAGGTTGTGACATTAAACGATACCTCCTGCATTAAGGCAGGCATCCGCAATTGTTTTCGCAGAACCCGGTATGGCCAATTTTCTAGCAGCAACTGACATCTCTAATAATTTTTTTCTGTTGTGCGAAAAATCTGTAATCACATCAACTAGCCACTGCGCTGAGAGTTCATTCTGCTGCTTGATAATGGCAGCACCTGACTTTTCAAGATAATAGGCATTGTGCGTCTGATGATCATCAACAGCATGCGGGTACGGAACCAGAATTGAAGCAATACCTGCTGCAGCTAATTCAAATACGGTCATTGCGCCTGCGCGACAGATTACCAGATCAGCCCACTCATAGACTGCAGGCATATCATCAATAAATGCTTCGATTTTCGCTGAAACGCCAGCATCGCTATAGGCAGCTTTTGCAGAATCAATATTTTTCAAACCGGTTTGATGGATTACTTCAGGTCGCTCAGCTTTATCAATAATACTAAGTGATTCCGGGATAATCTCATTAAGTTTTACTGCGCCCAGACTACCGCCAATAACAAGCAAACGCAGATTTTTATGTTGCGATTCCTGAGCGGAGAAACGATCTTCCGGTTCTTTAATTTCGCAGATTGATTGTCTTACAGGATTACCAGTAGTTTTTGCATTTTTAAATACACCTGGAAACGCCTGCAATACAACACCGGCAAATCTGGCTAATATTTTATTTGTCATTCCAGCTATTGCATTTTGTTCATGCACTAGTAGTGGTTTTCTGATCATCCACGCCATTAAACCACCAGGGCCGGATGCAAAACCACCCATACCCAATACTGCGCAAGGTTTTCTTCTCAGCAAGACAACCAACGCTTGCCAACAAGCCATTGCTATACGTGCAGGAGCAAGCAATAAAGTTAAAGTATTCTTTCCACGCAAACCGGTGACAGTCATCCATTCGATAGGATAACCAGCCTGTGGCACTAATCTCGACTCTATTCCTGCTTTAGTACCCAGCCAGATAACAGGAATACCACGCGAACGTAATTCATCAGCAACGGCCAATGCCGGGAAGACGTGGCCACCAGTACCACCAGCCATAATTAGTACGGGGCGAACATCTATCACAACAACGCACCCCCGGCTTTAATATGTGACGCTACTGCACGAGACGCACGTTTTTTTGCAGCTGATTTTTTCACTGACTTTCGTGTCGATCTCTTTGTTAAATTCTTGCTAGCCTGCTTTGCCACACCACTGGTTTCATAATGAATCCGCATCAATAAACCTATCGCGATACAACAAACAACCAAACTACTTCCGCCATAACTCATTAAGGGCAAAGTCAGACCTTTAGTTGGCAACAGACCGACGTTTACACCCATATTTATAATGGCCTGCATTGATAACCAGATACCGATACCATATGCCATATAAGCGGCAAAATAATTACCTACTTGCTCAGCATGTGATGCTATTTTTAGTGCTCTGTAAAACACTATCGCATACAAACCAATAACGACGCTAACGCCGATAAAACCAGTCTCTTCTGATAGAACTGCAAACAAGAAATCTGTATGTGATTCAGGCAGATAAAATAGTTTCTGCACGCTGCCACCAAGCCCGGTACCAAACCAGCCACCTGTTCCTATTGCGATTAATGACTGCGTTAATTGAAAGCCGCTATCGAATGGGTCAGCCCAAGGATTTGCAAAGGATGTCAGACGCTGCATACGATAGGGTGAAGTCACTACCAATAACAGTGCAGCACATGCAAACATTACGACGAACGAAATAAACTGGATAAACCTTGCACCTGCAAGGTAGGTCATTATCAGCACCGTACCCATAATAACGACAGTTGCACCGAAATCAGGCTCAATCAATAACAACAGACCTGCCAGCCCAACCATCAACATCGGTTTAAGAAAACCCCACAACGAGTTTCTAACCGCATCACCGTGACGAACAAGATATCCGGCTACATAAATCACTAAGAATAGTTTCACTAATTCTGAAACTTGCAGATTAAAAATACCTAAAGGCAACCAGCGCGTACTACCGTTAACCGTTTTACCAACACCTGGCAGCAGCACAAATACCAACAGGAACAAGGCAAAGATCAACAACGCCACACCTGATTTTTCCCACTGCACCAGTCGAACCTTAAACACACTCAGAGCAGCAAACAACCCAATTGCAACAAAAACCAGCTGGCGTTGCAGATAATAAAATGGGTTGGAGAAATTTCTATCTGCCACACTGATAGATGATGATGCGACCATGATGACACCGATAGTCAGCAGTGAAATAAATGCGACTAGCAAAACTGGATCAAAGTCATCCCACTCAATTTTCAAATCAAGCCAGCGTGATGATTGATCTTTCATCGCTTTAAACGATATCAACCGAGAAAACATTTCAGCACCTGCATTCATAATAGATGCGTTCGAAATAGAAGCACTCATGATAAGAGCGCCTCAACCGAGCTGATAAAAACATCACCGCGATGCTCAAAATTCTCAAACATATCAAAACTTGCACATGCTGGCGCCAATAAAACGTTGTCGCCAGCTTGCGCTAACGATTGCGCAACCGTCACTGCAGTCTGTAAATCTACAACACTCTCTACCGTCATTCCCTGTGGCATAACAGCGCGGATTATTTCCGCATCTTTACCCATTAAAACAACCGCACGACAATGCTGCTTCACAACTTCCGTTAATTCAGAAAAATCGGCATCTTTAGCTTCACCACCAGCAATCAAGACATGCTTTCCAGGCAATCCTTTAAGCGCAGCAATTGTTGCACCAACATTGGTTGCTTTAGAATCATTAATCCAGTTAACATTATTTATCTCTGCAACTAATTGAGTTCGATGTTGCAAGCCTTGAAACTCTTTCAATACTTCAATCATTTCGTCTAGCGGCAGACCAGCCGCATAACCTAGTGCGAGCGCTGCCAGAGCATTTTGCAAATTATGCGTACCTTTCAGTTGCAACTCATTTACCGCAACTAAACGTTTCTCACCAAGACACAAACAATCTGACCTATCAGAAACACATACACCAAATTCATTAATCTCAGGATGTTTTAAAGTGAAAAATATCTGCTGAGAAAGGAGCCCAACACGAGTATCACTTACCTGACTTGCCAGCTCATCATCTTTATTGATGACCAGTGTTTCTGCATTCTCATAAATCACCTGTTTACTTAAAGCATAGGCAGCAAGATCTTCATAACGATCCAGATGATCAGCACTTATATTCAACACAACAGCAGCTTTCATTGGTAACTTCTGTAGTGTTTCTAATTGAAAACTGGACAGCTCAAGCACATACAGACCAACCGCATCATCTAATGAGTCAAGGACCGGCGTTCCAATATTACCGCTGGCAACAGCATTTAAACCAACTTGAGCAGCCATCGATGTCAATAAAGTAGTGACTGTCGACTTACCATTAGAACCAGTTATACCAATCACTGGCGCTTTAACTTCATGTGCAAATAAATCAATATCACCAATTATTTCTATATTATTTTTCTTTGCTTCAACAAGAGCTGGCTCCGAAAGAGCTACTCCTGGACTAACAACGATTCGATGAGCATTTACAAAAAGCGCACTACTAAACTTTCCGGTATGAAGTTCAACGTCAGAAAAATTATCTTTGAGCGCACTAAGACCAGGAGGAATATCGCGACTATCAACAACAATTACCGTCTCATCAAGTGCGCGCAAATAACGAACCACAGACAGTCCTGTTTTGCCTAGTCCGACGACTAGTGTATAAACAGCTTGTTCAGGGTTAACAGTCATTTTACTTATTGCACTCATCCGTTTTAATTTATTTTATTAATTAATTATCTGACTTTCAGTGAAGCTAAACCAATCAATACCAATACAACCGTAATTATCCAGAACCGAACAATCACCCTCGGCTCAGGCCAACCTTTCAATTCAAAATGATGATGTATCGGCGCCATTCTAAAAATTCTTTTACCGGTTAATTTATAAGAGCCAACTTGTAAGATAACGGACACTGTTTCCATCACAAAAATACCACCCATGATAACCAGCACCAGCTCTTGCCTGACATATACTGCAATAACACCTAATGCA
This sequence comes from Gammaproteobacteria bacterium, assembly GCA_030595325.1. Classification (GTDB taxonomy): domain Bacteria; phylum Pseudomonadota; class Gammaproteobacteria; order SZUA-229; family SZUA-229. Next base: position 19,617 of record JAUVDN010000024.1, read on the forward strand.
GCACCCAACGCCAACGCACCTATATCACCCATGAATACCATTGCAGGGTAAGTGTTAAACCATAAGAAACCCAAACCTGCGCCAACTAATGCACCACAAAAAATAGTCAACTCGCCGACACCAGTAACATATGGGATGCCTAAGTAGTTAGCAAATGTTGAGTGGCCTGTAAGATAGGCAAACACACCGAGCGCACCTGCAACCATAACGGTTGGCATAATCGCTAGACCATCGAGGCCATCCGTCAGGTTTACCGCATTACTGCTACCAACGATTACCAGATAAGTCAGCACGATGAAACCAGCACCTAATGGAATCAACAAATCTTTCATAAAGGGTACGATCAATGTAGTTTCAGCCGGTGTAACCGAATTACTATACATATAGTAAGCAGCAGCAAAACCGACGACGGTTTGCCAGAAATACTTAGCCTTAGCAGACAAACCTTTAGAGTTGCCATAAACCAGTTTTTTGTAATCGTCGACACCACCAATCAAACCAAACGATAAGGTCACTAATAACACTACCCATATTTTTTCACTGGATAGATCAGCCCACAGCAAAGTACTTATTGCAATTGCGACCAGAATCAAAGCGCCGCCCATTGTTGGCGTGCCTGCTTTAGAAAGATGTGACTGCGGACCATCGTCACGTATCTGCTGTCCAATTTTATAACTGGATAACTTACGTATCATGATTGGACCGATCACAAGGGATAAAACCAGTGCGGTAATGGTGCCAAGAATGGCGCGTAAAGTAATGTATTGAAAAACGGAAAAACCGTTATCAAATTGTTGTAGATATTCAGCTAATGTTAAAAACATTAGTTCACCCTCTTATTATTGATTTTATGGGTCAATATCCGTTCAACTACTTCTTCCATAGCCGCACTGCGAGAACCTTTTATTAAAACGACTTCACTTCCTGTCAAGTTTTCGTTCAAAGCATTTATTAGCTCATTTTTTCCTTCAAAATAAAAACCATTTTCACCAAATGCCTTTACTGTGTTAATACTTAATTTACCAGTAGCATACAATGCACTGATACCTGATTTTTTTGCTTCAGCACCCATCTCGGCATGTAATTCTTCAGCGTCATCACCCAACTCTGCCATGTCACCAAGTACCAGCACCGTCTTATCGAACGACTTACTCAGTACCGAATCAATCATGCCCGCCAGCACATCGATGGCTGCGCTAACAGACAATGGGTTTGCATTATAGGTATCATCGATAACCTGAAAACCTGACGCAGCAGTGGCTACGGTTAGACGACCTTGAATATTTGTAAATTCAGACAGCGATGCCGCAATGGATTTCATCGGAACACCAAGAGCCAATGTTGCTGCCGTTGCTGCCAGCGCATTCATCACATTATGCTTACCAGGTACGCTAAGTTTTAAATCTGCTTTTTCATTTCCAGCAATAATCTGATAACGACCATGGTCTATGTGTTTTGCAAATACATCTGCAGTATTGTCTTGCATAGAAAAGCCGACTACTTTGTAATTCACACAATAGTCATTCCAGAACTTGGCAAACACATCATCCTGATTAATAATTGCGACACCATTACTTGATAAACCGTTGTAGATTTCAGCCTTGGTTTTCGCAATATTTTCCAATGAGCCAAATCCTTCCAGGTGAGCGGGGCCAACATTATTGACCAGCGCGACATCAGGTTTTGCGATACTAGTCAGGTAGTCGATTTCACCAACATGATTTGCACCCATTTCAATGACTGCAAAATCATGCTTCTCTGTCAATTCAAGTAATGTCATCGGTAAACCAATATCGTTATTTAAATTACCTTTCGTTGATAAAACAGATTCAGCACCTACATAGTCAGACAAAACTTTACTGCACATCTCTTTCACTGACGTTTTACCATTACTACCGGTAATACCAATTAGCTTTCTTGCCGGCTTTTTACTTCGCCAGCTTTGACACCAGTGCGCTGCAAGCTGTCCTAATGCAATACGTGTATCAGCAACTTGTACCTGCGATATCTCTTGTGCTTCTGAATAAATTTCACTTACCAGCATGCCTGCTGCGCCAGCAAAATTTGCATCAGTGATAAAGCGATGCCCATCAAAATTCTCACCTTTAAGCGCAACATATAAGTCACCCGCATGAATGTTACGCGTATCTTTTGATACGCCAGTCATCATCACATCATTACCATGCAATGTTGCACCTAGCGCCTGCGCTACTTGCGACATCATCATCACGCAAGCACCCCTTCTTCTCTGAGTGATAAAAATTCGCGAGCCACTCGACGGTCATCAAAAGCAATATGCACATCACCGACAATCTGGCTGGTCTCATGACCTTTACCTGCCAGTAAAACCACATCACCAGGCTGCGCATTTGATATAGCAACATCGATTGCCTGACGACGATCGATGATAGCCTCAACATTATCCGTTGATGAAAAACCAGCCATCACTTCATCGATGACATCTTGAGGGTTCTCATGACGCGGGTTATCTGTTGTAACAATAACTCTATCGGCAAACTTTTCCGCCACTTTTGCCATCAACGGACGCTTACTGCGATCACGATCACCACCACAGCCAAATACACACCACAATTGCCCACTAAAATGTTCACGAATCGAGCTACATACAGCCGACAACCCTTGCTCGGTGTGCGCATAGTCAACTACAACAACGGGTTTATCCTGTTCCGTAATTATCTCCACACGACCATCAACAGAATGTATAGCAGCAAGACTGCTAACCGCATTTTCCAGCGAAAACTGACTGACCAATAATGTTGACAGAACTGCTAGTGCGTTAGAAACATTAAATCGACCTAACAGTGGAATATCAAAACAGGCCTCACCCTTCGGTGTTAAAACTGAAAGATGACAACCGTTCTCAAAGGGCTTTATTTCCTGTGCATGTACAAAATAATCAGCAAGATCTTTATATGCCGTAACGTCCTTTTCTAAGCTGTAACCCCATACACTAACGTGATTACGTACTTCTTTTGCTAACGCTCTACCGAATTCATCATCAAGATTAATTACCGCTGTACTTAGACCCGGGGTATAAAACAAACGTTTTTTTGCAGCCGCGTAGTTATCAAGCGTGCCGTGATAATCAAGATGATCAGCAGCCATATTACTGAACACTGCGGTAGTAAAAGCAACACCATTGACGCGACCTTGATCAAGACCATGCGATGATACTTCCATCACTACATGCTTAGCGCCCGCCTGCTGAATATCAGAAAGTGTTTTTTGCACCAGCAGCGCATCAACTGTAGTTAAACCCGTAGGGTGCAAATCATTTATAAAACCGTTACCCAGCGTACCCAGGACACCACAGTGAACATCATAAGCATCTAAACATTGCGCCAGAAAATGCGCGATGGATGTTTTACCATCGGTACCGGTCACACCGATTGTATTCATTGATAGCGATGGCTGCTCATAATAACGCGAAGCAATCGCACCCACTTTAAATTTTAAATTTTCACAATGAATACATAAGACTTTATTGGATATCGAATCAAGAATTTCGTCACGCTTCTCCAGATCACCATCCCACAATACAACGCTGACACCCTTCGCAACAGCATCCTGTGCATATAACAAACCGTGCGTGTTATAACCCTGATGCGCAATAAATAGGTCACCGCTACGGACCTTTCTATTATCCTGTACCAATGCATTAATAGTGATGCCACGACACTGCTCTACCAGAGCATCCTCGATAAAACCTTCAAGCAGGAAATCCAATGCAACTTCATTTTGCATCATGCTTTACCTCCTTTAGATTGAACCGGTGATTGAATACCCTGAGTCTGCACATCAGCATTCATCAGTTGTTTTTTTGAAATACGATCTGGCGCAATATTTAATAAACGCATCGCGCCAGACATAACCTGACTAAACACTGGCGCTGCAACCTCACCACCAAAGTGCTCACCATTTCTCGGCTCATCAATCATCACTACCATCACCAATTCCGGGGTATCCGCTGGCGCCATACCTGCAAAAATTGAAAGATAACGATCTTCCGCATAACCGCCAGCGATAAATTTATGCACCGTACCCGTCTTACCCGCAACACTGTAATTAGCAACCGATGCACGCTTACCGGTACCCTTATCTGAAACTACTCGCTGCATCATCTTCCTGACTGCTCGCGCTGTTTCAACAGACATCACACGCTTACCTTCTACCACTTCCGATTGACCTTTAGTTTCATCAATCAAAAAACTGACCGGACGTAAAACACCATCTGCCGCAATCGCAGAATAAGCATGAGCAAGCTGTAACGGGGTAACTGAAACGCCATAACCAAATGCCATCGACGCTCTTTCAAAATCATTATTTAACGCATTAAGTGACAGTGTGCCACTTGCTTCGCCAGGAAAACCACTACCGGTGTCGACACCAAAACCTAGCTGCTTATACATCGACCATTGTTGCTCAGCATCCATAGCTAATGCAATTTTACTGATACCCACATTGCTGGATTTTTCCAGGACGCCACCCACATCAAGATCACCATAATTCTTATGATCACGAATGGTATTGCCTTTAACACGCATATAACCCGGCGCAGTTTCGACTTTATAAAATGGTTTCCAACGACCACTTTCTAACGCTGCAGCAATAGTGATTGGCTTCATCGTTGAACCCGGCTCAAACACATCGGTAACCGCACGATTTCTTGTAGCCTGCGGCTGCATCTGCCTTCTGTCATTTACATTAAAGGATGGCTGGTTCACCATTGCCAGTACTTCACCAGTGTTCACATCAAGCATTACTGCCGAACCAGCAACCGCATTATGTTTAAGAACGGTAGCTTTTAAGGTGCGATAGGTTAGATACTGCAGGCGTTTATCAATACTTAACTTTAGTAACTTACCAGGCTCTGCTGAACGGATACGCTCGATATCATCGAAGGCACGACCGAGACGATCACGGATTACACGCTTCTTACCCGGGTGACCTTTCAACCATTCATCATAAGCAAGCTCAATACCTTCCTGCCCGTTATCATCGATATCAGAAAAACCTACTATATGGGCAGCAACTTCACCACTAGGGTAGTAACGGCGGTATTCATTTTGCAATGCGACGCCAGGGACTTTCAGCGCCATAACTTCTTCAGCTAACTCTGGTGCCGCATGACGCTTAAGATAGATAAATTCACGGTTTACATTGCGCTTTATTTTTTCTTTTAAACTAATAGAATCCAGCGAAAGCAGCTTAGCCACAACATCGATTTCATTCAAATGATGTATCGCTTCTTGAGGGTTTACCCAGATACTATTCACCGGTGCACTCACGGCAAACGGTTCGCCATTACGATCGACGATATCGCCTCGGTGCGCCGATATTGAAACCGTTCTCAATTGGCGAGCATCTCCCTGACGCTCAAAAAACTCACTGTGCAGAATCTGCATATCCAGCATCTTCACCAGTAATACTGTTGCCAACACCACAAAAACCGAAACCACTGACAACCGTCTCCACGCTGTCAATGGCTTAATCTTCTGATTTTTATGATTGTAACTTTTCACAGTTTTATATATTCCGTTTTATATCCGTTGTTTCACGCCAGTTATTTCATGCCAGTTATTTCACAAATATCACATCGCCAGATTCTGGCATCACCATTGATAATTGTTTTCTTGCTACACGCTCGATACGACCATGGCCCGACCAGGCGCTCTGCTCTAACTGCAACTGGCTCCACTCGGTATTCAAACCATCTACCTCATACCTCAGCTGCTGCAGCTCAACAAAAAGCTTTCGACTCTGATGCTTGCTATAAATCAGCAATACTGCAGAAGCCAGAACCAAACTAAACAAAAGCGTCACTACGACAAGCATTCTCTGCCTTTCATTCATTTTCGTCGCTCCAACACACGTAATCGTGCGCTTCTTGCTCTGGGATTAAGCTTCAACTCTTCCCTACCCGCTACAACCGATTTACCAACCAATCGATAAGGCACATCAATATCCACTTCCATCACAGGTAATCCAGCAGGCAAACGTGGTCGACTGGAAATATCACGCATGAAACGTTTTACTATTCTGTCTTCGAGCGAATGAAAACTAATCACCGACAAGCGACCACCCTTAGCCAAAACTGAAACAGAGCCTTTTAACCCCTGCTCGATAGCACGCAATTCTTGATTCACATAAATACGAATTGCCTGAAAACTACGCGTTGCAGGATGCTTGTGTTTTTCTTTAACGGGGATTGCATTTGAAATGATTTCAGCCAGATCACCAGTTTCAGTAATCTCACGCTGCTCGCGTGTTTCCACAATGGCTGTCGCAATTCTTTTGGCAAATTTTTCTTCACCATATTTTTTGAGAACATTTATCAGGTCATCAGATTTTACTCTAGCCAACCATTGCGCAGCGGTAACACCTTGCTCTGTATCCATACGCATATCGAGAGGACCCGAACGTAAAAAGCTAAATCCACGTTCAGCATCATCTAACTGTGGCGACGAGACACCAAGGTCCATCAGTACGCCATCAATTTTTTCCGTTAAACCCAATTGATCAACCACGCTAGCCACCTGATTGAAGTTACAGTGCTCGACCGTTAAACGCGGCTCATCAGCAAATTGCTGCTTTGCAAATGCAATCGCCTCGGGATCCTGATCAAATACAATCAATCTTCCCTTCTCGCCCAACTTCTGCAATATCGCCTGGCTATGACCACCTCGACCAAACGTTGCATCAATATATGTGCCAGATGGCTGAATATTCAGCGACTCCAGCGCCTCGTTCAAAAGCACTGGTTGGTGGTTAAAGTCACTCATGCAATAAAGCTACAGCGACAAATCTTCTAATGCCGCAGGAAGATCACCTTCATCCGCCTGCACCGCTGCAACCCACCCTTCCTGACTTTCATTCCAGGTATCTTCATCCCAAATTTCTAATTTTTTACCCTGACCAATCAATATTGCTTTTTTTGTCAAACCCGCGTACTCACGAAGCAATGCTGGCAATAGAATTCTGCCCTGACCGTCCATCTCTAAATCGGTTGCATGACCGATTAATAAACGTTGCAATAGACGTGACTGTTTGTTTAAGCTAGGCAGGTTGATTAATTTTTCTTCGATGACTTCCCATTCAGGCAGCGGGTAAACCAATAAACAATGATCCTGATCCACGGTAACAACCAGACGGCCGCCACAAGCCTCAAGCAAGCGCTCGCGATAGCGAGCCGGCATTGCCATCCTGCCTTTGGCGTCTACAGATATATTGTTAATACCACGGAAATGCATTTTTTATTATTGTTTCCTGTTTCCCTTAAGTCGTACCGTTCGGGTTAGGGATGGGATTAATCTATAAACCCACAATTCCCCACTTTCCCCCACATAGTGACACTATATGTATTCTGACACCCTAATGCAAGCCTTTTTATGTCTTCAAACATAAAAAAATCTATATGTGACAGCAACTTAGCTGATAGTTAAGAAAAACAGGAAGAACTAATACAGGATATGTATTTTAAATCATTAGCTTGTTTATCGAAGCTAATAATTTACTTTAAGTATGATATTTAAGCAGGATCCAACAGGAGCTGTTTTTACAGCGAGTTCTAGATAAATCAGTCATTTTTAGCCTAAAAACACGACAATTCAGCAATATTTAGCCACACCAGCCGGTGATTAAGTTAAAAATCAACAAGCCATAAATTAAAAAGGGAGTCAGCCGATAAGCCGGGTTCTGTCGTGGACAATCATTCATCTGGATACATGTCACCATGCATCTCAAGCAACCTACCCGGGAACAGCGCGGACCACGCATTATGTTCCCCTATTTGGTCTTGCTCCGAGTGGGGTTTACC
>JAUVDN010000090.1 GCA_030595325.1 Gammaproteobacteria bacterium
CTTATAAGTTAGTGTGCGGATTTCTGCTGTGAGATCGACTTCGTGTTGTACCTACCCGTACCTAAAAACATAAAACCTATTAAAGAAGCTTAAATATTTTTTACAGCTACTAAAAAAGAGTTTTTCAACAGTATCGGCCAAAAGCAGTCGCTAATGCGAAGTCAGGCTGGCTGCAAATCATACCAGCGCTGGCGTCGGCTCTTTGCGGCGTCGAGGTGATTGAATATGTTTATCATCGCGTCTTCGTTTATACCGGTCCAGCGCAGATCTGTTTTTGGTCCTTTAAAATCCGCGTCGGTAACAATGGTCGTTAGTTTCTTGGTCATGGGTAGGATGTGTTGATGCTGTTCAACCAGCATCTGTATGCGTTTTGAGCCACGGAATTTCATCTCAGAAATTTTATCTACATTTTCCATGACGTGTTCTACGCCGGGGTATTTTTTTAATAAATTGGATGCCATCTTGTAGCCGATGCCGGGAATGCCGGGGATGTTGTCTACTTTGTCGCCTGCAAGCGCCAGCAGATCGGCGATTAGTTCTGGTTTTACGCCGAAATTTTTTTCTATGTCTTTGTAGTGCAGTATTTTATTGCGTGCATAATCCCACCAGATATCACCCGGTCTTAGCAGTTGAGCCAGATCTTTGTCGGCACTGAGAATAGTGATGAGGAACCCGTCGTTACGTAAGCGAGTGGCCAACGTACCGATGATGTCATCGCCTTCGAAACGGTTGCTTGAATAATCAGCGATGCCAGCGGCGCGGCAAAAATCTCGGCAGTGCTTGAACTGACTTTTTAATTCGACAGGTGCTGGTGGGCGATTAGCTTTGTATTCGGGGTATATCTCTCTTCGATAGGAATTGGTCTGTTTGGCATCAAATGCGCAGGCGATATATTCGGGCTGTTCTAGCTCCAGTATTTCTCGAAGGAACTCGGTAAAGCCATAAACAGCATTGCAGGGGTTGCCTTCACAATCGACGATTGTATCGTCAAAAACGTGCCAGCCTCTGAAGATGTAAATGCTACTATCGATAAGATAGGCGCGTTTTGTATTAGTATGTGTCATTGGCTCGTATTTTACGCGAGCCTACTGTTGATTGTAAGTAAGGGGCGGTAAGTAAGCGATTGTAAGTAAAAGGTTGTAAATTAATATTTCGGTTGGTGTTTCAAGTTAATAGAGTCAAGTTAATAGAGTCAAGTTAATAGGGTCTGGTTAGTAGATTATGGTCAATCATTCAAAAAGGCGATTTTTAAAGTACGGGCTGTCTGGTCTGGGTGTCTATGGCGTGGGTGCGTTGTGGTCTAATGTTTTAATCAGTGGCTGCAGTCGGCAACAGATAAGTGCCTTGCAAGCTGCCGATGATAACGGGGTACGCCTGCCACAGGGGTTCAGTTCTCGTATTATTGCGTACTCATCTGAGCCAGTAGTTAGCGGTCAGGGCTATCTCTGGCACGCAGCGCCTGATGGAGGAGCCTGTTTTTCCAGTACTGATCCTGCTCACAAGGGTGGCTGGATATACGTATCTAATAGTGAAATGCGGTCAAATGGCGGCGCCGGTGCTATCGTGTTTGATGCGCAAGGAGAAGTGATCGATGCTTATTCTATTCTTGAAGGTACCAGTCGTAACTGTGCCGGTGGTGCTATGCCGTGGGGCAGTTGGTTATCGTGTGAAGAAATAAGTGCAGGCCAGGTATGGGAATGTGACCCCAAAGGTAAAGCGGCAGCAATTGTTCGCCCGGCGCTAGGCGTGTTTAATCATGAGGCGGTCGCATATGATAGCGTTAATAAACATCTGTATTTAACCGAAGACAGAGTTGATGGTGGTTTATATCGGTTTACCGCAAACGCATTAACCAGTAGTGGATTCCCCGATCTTTCGGCAGGGTCATTACAGGTTGCGGTAAAACAAAATGATACAGCTCTGCTCGGCTGGGTGACGGTTCCTGACCCACTGGCTGAGTTTGAAGAAACCCGCTATCAAGTGGATGAAGTGTTGACGTTTAATGGCGGTGAAGGCATCGCTTATTTTGATGGTCAGATAATTTTTACCACCAAAGGTGATAACCGTGTGTGGCGCTATACCATTAAAAGCCGTTTGCTTGATATTGTGTATGATGAGAGGGATTCGCTAACGCCCATTTTAACTGGTGTCGACAATGTCACAGTCTCATCATCAGGTGATATCTACGTTGCTGAGGATGGTGGTGATTTGCAGATTGTGGTGATCGATGTGCATGGGAATCTGTATCCTGTCGTGCAGTTAGAAGGTCACGACCGCTCGGAAGTAACAGGTATTGCTTTCAGTCCGGATGGTAAACGTTTATATTTTAGCTCTCAGCGAGGCACCTCGGGCCTCTCGGAGGACGGTATAACGTATGAGGTCAGTGGTTTTTAGAAATAACGATAATGACTGAAAAATACACCATTCTATTAAAGTAGGCGTATTCTTGTTGAAAATGCGCTATAAATTACTGAGCTATCGTTGTAGTATTTGCTCTCTAAATTGTCTTAAGTAAATTTATCAAAATAAAAGTATTAATATGTCTGGAATATCAAAAAAAGCGGTAATTGAATTATCCAAAAAGGGTAGTCGTTTATTCAGAAGTGGCCAGCTGGAAGATGCTGAAAAAGCATATTTAGAAGCCAAAGAATTGGATGCGGATAACCCTTACGTGCTCTCCGGGCTTGGCGATGTTTATCGTAAGCTAAATCGTTTTGAAGAGTCGGGCGCGCAGTACGATGCAGTACTGAAAAGCGACCAGAATAATATTTTTGCCCTGCGCGGTGCGGGAGATGCGCGCCGGGGTATGAAACAGCCGCTGCAGGCAATTCCATATTGGTTGCGTTATCTTGAAATTAATCCTAAAGACAGTCACGTCATGGTTCGTTTAGCGGATGCTTACCATAAGCTTGGTGACTCTGAAAATGCTGTCGATTTTTACGAGCAGTCGCTGGCCATCAAACCATTTGATCCATTTGCCTTGTTAGGTTTGGGTAATGTTTATTACGCGCAGCACAATGATGAGAAAGCATTGGATTGCTTTGAGCGACTGTTGTCAAAGAATACATCGCACAATGTTGTATTGATGACCATGATCGGCAATATCTATCGCCGAAGAAAAGAATTTGATCGCGCCATGGATCATTACGAAAATGCACTCGAGCTTGATCCGAAGAACAATTTTGCTTTATTTGGCATGGGCGATTGTTTTCGTGGACAGTTGAATATGGAAAGAGCAGTGTACTGGTGGGGCAAAATTCTTGACCAGGAGCCTGATAATCAATCGTTATGGACACGTGTTGGTGATGCTCTGGTTTCGCTTAACCGTCTTGATGAAGCCGTTGAGCATTACAAATCCAGTTTAAAAGTCGGCCATGATTTATATGCGATGTTGGGTCTTGCGCGAGTCTCACAAAAGCAGGGTAGTTTTGAAAAGGCTTGTGAATATTGTGAGCAGGCACTTGAAGTCGACGTTGATAATGTCCGTGCTCTGGAAGAGCTGGCGCGCATCTGTGATGAAGCGGGCTTTGAAGATAAAGCACAACAGGCGAGAGACCGTATTGTTTGATAGCTGGCTTAGTAAGCGGCTTAATCAGCGGTCTAATAAGCAGTCTGTACCTTCAGTCTCGCTGTAAACTTAAACTGTAATGCAGTTTCTTACTTTGATCAGTGTGCTCGTTGCCATCGTAGGGGTGGCTTTTACTGTGACGGGTATCAGGCGGTTGATTCAGCGAAAATTTTTAAAAGCTGCAGGTCTCGAGCTTTCCGGGTTGTTTTTTCTTTTGCTGTCATCCTCCACATTTCTTTTAGCCTCTAATCTTTATACCTATCAGCGTCTGGTTTACGAGCAGGTCGTTGCAGAAATTACATTTCAGCAGCTGAGCAAGCAACGTTATCGAGCCACTATCAATGCGCTGGATTCAAACTTTCAGCAATCAGTAGAATTAAATGGCGATGAGTGGCAGTTAGATGCGCAAGTGCTGACATGGCAGGGTGTGGCAAATCTGTTGGGTCTGGATTCTAACTACCGTTTGCATAGAATATCAGGCCGTTATGTCGATATCACTGAAGAACAATTACAGCCGCGCAGTGTTTATTCATTAGTTAAGCCATTGGCCTATATCGAAGATGATAAGTTTGATCTGTGGCAGTTTGCTCACGAACATCAAGCCTGGCTGGACTGGGTTGATGCGGTTTATGGCAGTGCGGTGTTTTTGCCGATGACCGATGGCGCAAAATATAAGGTCGCAATAAGCCGTACCGGTTTGATCGCCCGTCCTGGCAACAATGAAGCGCGTGAAGCGGTAAGTCACTGGATCGGCTTGTAAAAGTACTTCTCTTCGCGTTTTTACCTCTTTTTTGGCATGTTAATTCTTTTATCTGACCATCTAATTCGTATAGCCCTTAATTAATACAGTTTATTTCTCGATAAACGCATATAATGTGCGCCCATTTTTCCCTATTTGAGAAACATCGTGAGTAAAAAAATACGTAACATCGCTATCATCGCCCACGTCGACCACGGCAAAACTACGCTGGTTGATAAATTGCTTGAACAGTCCGGTACATTGGATGAACGTAAAGCACCTGGCGAACGCATCATGGACTCAAATGATCAGGAAAAAGAGCGTGGTATAACCATCACCTCTAAAAATACTGCCATCGAGTGGAATGAGTACCATATTAATATCGTAGACACACCGGGACACGCCGATTTTGGTGGCGAGGTTGAGCGTGTACTTTCTATGGTTGATTCAGTTCTGTTGCTGGTTGACGCGGTTGACGGCCCGATGCCACAGACTCGCTTCGTTACTCAAAAAGCATTTGCCATGGGTTTCAAGCCTATCGTTGTTATAAACAAGATTGACCGTGATGGTGCTAATCCACATCGTGCATTGGACCTGACTTTTGATTTGTTCGATAAATTGGGCGCAACAGATGAGCAGTTAGACTTTCCAGTTGTTTATGCTTCTGCGATTAATGGTTATGCCGGGCTTGATGCAGAAGGTTTGACAGGTGGTGATATGACGCCTTTGTTTGAGGCAGTTGTGGAGCATGTGCCAGAGCCTGACGTGGATGCTGATGGTCCTTTCCAGTTGCAGATTTCAACACTGGATTACAATAGCTATACTGGTATTGTCGGTATTGGCCGTATCCTTCGTGGCTCGGTAAAAACCAATATGGCGGTAAAAGTTATTGGTAATGACGGTAAAGAGCGCGCTGGTCGAATCGGTCAGGTATTGGGTTTCCATGGTCTTGAACGCGTGGAAATCCCAGAAGCATCAGCGGGTGATATTGTCGCGATTACCGGCCTTGATCCATTATCTATTTCCGATACTATTTGTGATCCAAATGAAGTAAAAGCCTTGCCGGCAATGACTGTCGATGAGCCAACGATCAGCATGACGTTTCAGGCGAACTCCTCACCGTTCTCGGGCCAGGAAGGTAAGTATGTGACTAGTCGAAATATCTGGGATCGTCTACAACAAGAATTAAAACACAATGTTGCGCTTCGTGTAGAGCAGGTGGAAGGTGATAAATATAAAGTGTCGGGTCGTGGTGAATTGCATCTTTCAGTGTTGATCGAAACTATGCGCCGTGAAAACTTTGAGTTGGCTGTGGGCCGACCTGAAGTAATCGTTCACGAAGAAGATGGTGTGCTGCTGGAGCCTTATGAAGAGCTGACTGCAGACATCGAAGTTGATCATCAAGGTGCAGTGATGGAAGCGTTAGGCCTTCGTAGGGCAGAATTAAAAGACATGGTGCAAGACGGTAAAGGTCGAGTGCGTCTTGATTTTATTATTCCTGCGCGTGGCTTAATCGGCTTTAGAACTGAATATCTGTCAATGACGCGTGGTACTGGTCTGTTATACAGCGTATTTGATCATTATGGCCCGGCTGTAAAAGATGATATCGGTCAGCGCCCTAATGGTGTGCTGGTTTCAAATGCACGTGGTAAAGCGGTAGCTTATTCACTGTGTCCTTTGCAGGAGCGCGGTAAATTACTGGTTGGTAATGCCGACGAAGTTTATGAAGGACAGATTGTAGGTATTCACTCACGTGATAATGACCTGGTGGTTAATCCAATTAAACCTAAGCCATTAACGAACGTTCGTGCATCAGGCACAGATGAGGCGTTAACTCTGTCACCGCACATCAAGTACACGCTAGAGCAGGCTTTAGAGTTTATCGATGATGATGAGCTGGTAGAAGTAACACCGGACAGTATTCGTATTCGTAAAAAGGTGCTGACAGAGAGCGCACGTAAGAGCTCGGGACGCGGTAAGAAGAAATAATTTTCTTTTGTTGCTGTTGAATAAAAAAGCCCGACTAGTTCGGGCTTTTTTATTGTAGGAGCGGAATCTTGTTCCGCGAATGGTTTCGTATAAAAAGATCGCGGAACCCATAATGATGTTCATGGTCCGCTCCTACAGTTTTATTTTCATGGGTTGAAGGCGTGTGATTTTTAGTAAATCACAGCGCCTTCAGTAAAACCGTTCTGGGTAGTACGATCGTACTCACTGTCCGCATGAATATATTTTTGCACGATAGAGTTTCCGATATCATTAATTAAGCGTGAAAGTTGGCGGCAATTTTTTTGGGTTTGAATTTCACTAAATGCTTTATCTATTTCCCTTGCTGCAGATAAACCATTATTGCCGTGATTTATTTCGTGTTGTGTTAATGCCTTATTGAAAGTATTGAATACTTCGATGGTTTTTTTGTCGGTCACGTAGCTGCTCAGTTTTGGCAGGGTGTGTATTAGATGCGTGGTTATCTGGAAATTATTTAACTGGCAACCATATTGGCTTTGAGTTGAACGAAACTTCCAGTTGACGAACCAATCCGTATGCCCGTTAAATGAGCCACCTCTTTCACGTATCGGAGAGCGTCGCATTAGCTCTGGCTTTATTTCATGTGGTGCTCGCGGTGATATTTCATAATATTTATATTCCACGGTTTCGATCGGTTCTGCGCTGATAGAGAAACTAACGCTTAGTAGTGCGGCCAATATTGATAATTTTGTATGCATAATTTTTAAAATGTGTATTTGAACAGGGGTGTCTATGAAGCTTCTTTGTTGTCTACCAATAATATGTGATCAGTTATCGGTTTAGGTTAAGTGATCTTATTGGAAGTTATCTATATTGCGTTAATTGCCCGCGCTACGCAATTCTCGATGGGTTTAATCTAGTAGATGCTTACTGTGTGTCTGTCATGCAGGCGCAGAGCAGGGGCGTGTTGATGTAAAACTGCTTGTTTAGGGAAGGTTTTCCGGTTTAGTTAAAGGCAGTTAATTGATTAAAACATCAGATATTGATGTATATATAATGTTTTTCAATAAGTTACACAGTTTCTGGCTAAATGAAAATTCTAAGTATTTCTTGGTTTTGCCCGTTTAAGCCCACATTTTAATCAAACTTTGCTGTATAATTCGCCGGCTAAATTACCCTGATTTTGAGCCGTGCTGGTTTTGTTGTTTTTCGGCTTTGTAGCTTTTAAAGGGTTAACGAATTTTTAACATTAACGTGCATGTCGTTGTATATGCACATTCAAGGTAGTAAAACCATGGCTGACGTAGACTTAAGTAAATACAGAAATATCGGCATTTTCGCCCACGTGGATGCGGGTAAAACCACGACTACAGAACGTATTCTGAAACTGACCGGTAAGATTCATAAGACCGGTGAAGTGCATGACGGTGAAGCAACTACCGACTTCATGGAACAGGAACAGGAGCGTGGTATTACTATTCAATCTGCGGCAACCAGCTGTGAGTGGAACGGTCTTCGTTTAAATATTATTGATACCCCGGGACACGTTGACTTCACTATTGAAGTCTATCGTTCACTGAAAGTACTGGACGGCGGCATCGGTGTGTTCTGTGGTTCCGGCGGTGTAGAGCCGCAATCAGAAACTAACTGGCGCTACGCTAATGAGTCAGAAGTTTCCCGTGTGATCTTCGTTAACAAATTAGACCGTATTGGTGCTGATTTCTACCGTGTGGTTAAGCAGGTAGAAGATGTACTGGGTGCTCACCCTCTGGTTATGGTATTACCGATTGGTATTGAAGATCAGTTCAAGGGCTGTGTTGATCTGTTAACCCGTAAAGCCTGGATCTGGGATAACGACGCAGATACAACGGCTTACCGTATCGAAGAGCCACCTGCTGAGATGGCTGATCAAATTGAAGAATGGCGTGAAAAGCTTATCGAAACAGCAGTTGAGCAGGATGATGCTGTCATGGAAACTTATCTGGAAGGTACAGAGCCAGCAATGGAAGACATTAAGCGATGTATCCGTAAAGGCACGCTGACCATGGATTTCTTCCCCACCTACTGCGGTTCGGCCTTCAAAGACAAAGGTGTGCAGATGGTACTGGATGCTGCGGTTGATTATTTACCTGATCCAACTGAAGTTAAACCTCAGCCGGAAGTGGATCTGGAAGGTAATGAAACCGGTGAATTCGCGATTGTTGACCCAGAAAAACCATTACGCGCACTGGCATTCAAAATTATGGACGACCGTTTTGGCGCTCTGACCTTCGTTCGTATTTACTCAGGTCGCATGGACAAAGGTATGACAGTATTAAATACCTTTACTGGCAAAACAGAACGTATTGGTCGTATGGTAGAAATGCACGCGGATGAGCGTATCGAGCTGGATGGCGCGCAGGCGGGTGACATTATTGCGGTTGTTGGTATGAAGAACGTACAGACCGGCCATACCTTATGTGATGAGAAAAAACCTGCAACACTGGAGCCAATGGTATTCCCTGATCCAGTAATCTCGATCTCTATTTCACCGAATGATAAAGGCGCCTCTGAAAAACTCGGTATTGCACTGGGTAAAATGATCAAAGAAGATCCATCATTCCGCGTGGAAACGGATGAAGACAGCGGTGAAACCATCCTCAAGGGTATGGGTGAGCTGCATCTTGATATTAAAGTGGATATTCTTAAACGTACCCACGGTATCGATGCGACTATTGGTAAACCACAGGTTGCCTACCGCGAAACCATTACCCAGCGTATCGAAGATTCTTATACGCATAAGAAACAATCAGGTGGTTCAGGACAGTTCGGTAAAATTGATTACGTCATTGAGCCAGGTGAACCAGGCAGTGGTTATGAGTTTGAGTCAAAAGTAACCGGTGGTAACGTACCTCGTGAATTCTGGCCGGCGATTGAAAAAGGCTTTAGGTTAATGTCTGATCGCGGTGTATTAGCTGGATTCCCATGCCTGGACTTTAAAGTGACGTTAATGGATGGTCAGTTCCATGCGGTGGATTCATCGGCCGTGGCGTTTGAGCTTGCTTCAAAGGCAGCCTATCGTCAGTCAATGCCTAAAGCGGGTCCGCAACTGATGGAGCCCATCATGAAGGTAGATGTATATACACCGGAAGATCACGTAGGTGATGTGATCGGTGACTTAAACCGTCGTCGTGGCATGATCAAGTCACAGGAAGCAAACCCAACAGGCGTACGTATTAAAGCAGAATGTCCGCTGAGTGAAATGTTCGGTTATATTGGCACGCTACGTACTATGACCTCTGGACGTGG
>JAUVDN010000121.1 GCA_030595325.1 Gammaproteobacteria bacterium
ATCGCCCATAACAAGGTGCATGACAATCTCAGCGAAGAAGAGTTTGATGTGTTGGCAAAACCGATACCAGAGAACTTACGTCCTATCGCGCCACAGTGGCAGGCGTTTATCGATAACGGCATGAAGCTGGCCAAGCCTGAGAAAAAGGAAGCTGCAGCTAAACCAGCTGCGACTGAGACTGAAAGCGAAGCCGCAGCGGAAACTGCACCTACATCAGCCGCACCGGCAACCAAAGCAGCAGCCCCTGCTACAAAATCAGGTGGTTCAGGCATCGACTGGAGTGGTGTATTAACCTCAGAGATCACCCTGTTCTTCCCTGGGCAGGCTTCGATGGAATGGGTAATGAAAGGTAGTGACCACGGTGGCAAACGCGCCTTTATGACGGGTGACCGTTGCTTTGAATGTCATGAAGATGAAGAAGTCGATATCGGCGACCTAATCGTTTCCGGTGAAAAAGTTGAGCCTACACCTATTCCCGGTAAACGCGGCAGCATACTGGTAGCCGTAAAAGCTGCACATGATGCCGACAACCTGTACATGCAGTTCCAGTGGCCTGATGGTGAACATGCAGAGGTTCCATTTGCAGATGGTGGCAAGATGGATGCTGAGAACCAGATCAAGCTGGCGATCATGCTGACTACCGACATCGAAGATGATCCTAAGGTCGAGTTTGCCGAACGTGCAGGCTGCTGGCAGTCATGTCATCACGACGTCAACTACATGCCACATCAGCCTGCTGATGGCACAACATCCGATCGTCTTGATATGAGCGATGGTTTCACCAAGTACCTGAAAGAGAGCCGTACTGCAATCGAGATCGAAGGCAAAGATGGCAAGAAACGCGGTGGTTGGGACAAGCTGAAATCCGATGCTGAGATACAATCATTGCTGGATAATGGCAACTTCATGGATCTGTTGCGCTACAAATCTGGAACCGGCGAGTCCGAAGATGGTTACATCCTTGCCGAGCGTGTAATGACCGGTGGTCAGGGCGTAGATTTCAACGGTGTGCTAAAAGATGGCATCTGGACAGTTGAGATGAAACGTAAACTGACTTCAGATCAGCCAGGTGATGTAAGTATGGCACTCGATGAGTGGTACAACATTGGTTTTGCGATTCATGATGATTACAGTAGTAGTCGTTTCCATCATGTTTCATTAGGTCTGAAACTTGGCTTTGATGATGAAGATGCTGAGATTAATGCCGTAGCAAAATAAGCTTTAATTAGTACAATAATAAGGTCGCGGGCTAACACCCTTGCGGCCTTTTTTGTATACTGTAGTTGTTAATGGAGCTGGGTTAAACCTGAAGGCGATTCGCGGAATGAAAAAATTCCGCTCCTACAGACATGGCATTCTTATTACACATATCGCGGAATCACGATTGTATATTAAAGCAATCCTCTCCTACAGATGTGCACTCACATGTAGGAGCGGAATTTTCTCATTCCGCGAACAATAGTTAAATATAAATACATAAGATACTGAGGATGAACCAATGAAATGGCAAATACCATTACTGACTTTTATATTATTCGCATTTAACGCAAATGTATTTGCTGATGAAAAGGCACTAGTCATCGTCAAAGACTTCAAATTTATCCCGCAGGAAATCACCATCAAACGCGGTCAGACCATAAACTGGGAGAACCGCGAAAAACGCCAATACCACAGTGTCTGGTTTGAAGCCTCCGGTGAAGAAGAACCCGATTATTTTTTCCCTGATGAAAACTATGAAAAAGAATTTAAACAGACAGGCACGTTTCCTTACCGTTGCGGCCCGCACCCAAAAATGACTGGCATCGTTCACGTCACAGATTAATGCTAACCAAATACATCACAATAATATAAGAATGAAAAGATCCACAATAATAAAGATAGTTCTTGGTAAAGTTGCGCTAATCACTGTGATAGTCACAGTGGTCTACTTCATGTTTCCAGAAAAAACATACGGCGCCAGCGCAGACACAGCATCGATATACAAAGACAACTGCGCTGAGTGCCACAATGCAGACCGTCTCGGCGGCATGGGCCCTGCACTGCTACCGGAGAATCTAAAACGTCTACGCAAAAAAGCAGCTATCGAAGTCATCAAAAATGGTCGCATAGCAACACAGATGCCTGCTTTCAAAGAAAAACTAAATGACAAACAGATTCAGTCATTAGTCGACTTTGTTTATACCCCGCTAAAAGAAACACCAGTCTGGGGCACGGACGAAATCAAAGCCAGTCAGATTATTCATAACAAAGAAGAAGATCTGTCTGACAAACCCGTCTATGAAGTTGACGACTTGCTCAATATGTTTCTTGTCGTCGAGTTGGGTGATCACCACGTCACATTGCTGGATGGTGACAAGTTTGAACCGATACATCGTTTTAAATCACGCTTTGCTCTGCACGGTGGCCCCAAATATTCCCCCGATGGTCGCTTCGTTTATTTCGCATCACGTGATGGCTGGATCAGCAAATACGATATCTATAATCTTAAACTGGTTGCAGAGATTCGTGCTGGTATCAACACCCGCAACCAGGCAGTATCGGCTGATGGTCGTTACGTAATGATTGCAAACTATCTGCCGCACACGCTGGTACTGTTAGATGCAAAAGATTTAAGCCTGATAAAAATTTACGACGTAAAAGATGACACTGGAAAGTCATCACGCGTTAGCGCTGTCTACACCGCTCCACCACGCAACAGTTTTGTCGCTGCACTCAAAGATATTCCTGAATTATGGGAAATCTCTTATGAAGACGAACCACCGGTTGGTTTTGGCCGCTGGGTACATGATTACAATCACGACTCCGGTGAAAATAATAAGGTCGAACCTTTCCCGGTGAGAAGAATTACCGTTAATGATTATCTGGATGACTTCTTTTTCGATCAGGAATATGTCTCACTCATTGGTGCTTCAAGAGAAGGCAAAGGACAGGTCGTCGACATGGACATCGGTAGAGTCATCGTGCCCGACCTTGAATTACCGGGTATGCCTCACTTAGGCTCTGGAATAACGTTTGAATACAAAGGTCGCACGGTACTGGCAACACCCAACCTTAAAAAAGGCGATGTCAGTGTTATCGATATGGAAACCTGGAAAACCATAAAAAGTATCAAAACACTGGGTCCCGGGTTTTTCATGCGTAGTCACAAAAACACAAACTACGCATGGGTTGATGTTTTCTTCGGCCCAAATAAAGACGCGATGCATGTAATAGATAAACGTACACTGGAAATCGTTAAAACATTACGACCAGCTCCAGGTAAAACAGCTGCCCACGTCGAATTTACTCGCGATGGAAAGTACGCCCTGCTCAGCATCTGGGATCCAGATGGTGCAGTGATTATTTATGATGCGGAAACACTAAAAGAAATAAAACGGCTGCCGATGAACAAACCGTCAGGTAAATACAATGTATTTAACAAAACGCGTTATTTAGAAGGAACCAGTCATTAATCCATATCATTAGCTTTTAGTTCGTTCTCCCTCTGGGACGCCAACATGGATGTAGGTGGTAGGGTAAAGCAGGAGCACTTACCGAGAAGGTTAGGATAAGGGAGTTCCATCTACACCCTCACCCCAGCTCTCTCCCAAAGGGAGAGGTGTACATATTTAAAAGTTCCCTTATATACCATCTCCTTTTAAATCCTTCTTTTACTTTTTTCTTTTTATATTAAATTTTATTTGTTAACCAGCAATTACTCCTGCTGTTAATATACGATAATTATTATGAAAAGCATATTTCACATCCTTGCACCGATATTGGTTTTCATGTTTACTTTACAGATACATGATTCCGTAGCAGCACAAAATAGTAGCCCATTAGCTGGATTAAGCGCCCTTTCTGAATCAGATATTCGAAATTCAGCAATCGCCTTCGTCAATACCACCGCCTCACCCGGTCTGGAAGGTGCAACACTTAACGTTAATAATGGGCGACGTGATTCTGATCAATGGCGATCCAGCCTGGGATTTACTGCAGAGGTTACTCTGAGAGATCACATCTTTAATGCTTACTGGGGTCTTGGCATTGTTGGCGGTTCTCTAGTAGACAATATTCAACTTGTAGGTGATAGTGACCAGCCTGTAACGCTTGATATAAAACGCGATATTGTCTCACTGCGCGCCTCATTTGGACTGGTGTTTCCGATTAATAAGTACTTCAAGCTACGACCAGCTTTAACCCTGGCTGTTGCTGATTTACAAACGATAACTACCATCGATGGTCTATTAGATAACACCAATAATCCAACCGTACTAAATTTCGATAACAGCGCACAGATAGGTTCGAGTACCGGCTCCATCGATGCCCTCTTTTGGTATTGGCATAATAACTACCGGCTGAATCTGTCAGTACATTACAACCTGATCTACACCGACTCTTTTAGTGATGACAATCCGATACTTGATCACCATGCATGGAATTCCACTTTTCAACTAAAAAGTAGAATTAGTGGTCCAACCTCATTAACAAC
>JAUVDN010000120.1 GCA_030595325.1 Gammaproteobacteria bacterium
GGTTTCCTGAAATAATTCGAACATCACGCTGAGGGTACGGGATGCTGATGTTGTTTTCTTTGAAGCTTTTCCATATCGATAGATTTACATCTGATACCACGTTGGCAATACCCGACTCGGGGTCATTGATCCATATACGCAGTTCCAAATCGATACCGTTATCGCCAAATCCTAACAGGCGAGCTGCTGGCTCAGGTGATTTTAGTACGCGCGGTTTGTCAGCTGCTGCCTCCAATAATATCTGCATTGCAGCTTCGGGGTCATTTTCGTAGCTTATCTGCACAGGGATTCGTTGGCGTACAGCACGATCTGAATAACTCCAATTAGTTACTTCTGAGGTTATAAGGTTTTCGTTTGGTATAAGCGTTTCTACGCCATCACGATCTCTTACTACGACATACCGTGCGTGCAAACTCTGTACCCAACCAAATCGATCACCGATGCTGATTACATCACCGGGACGGATGGAACGGTCAAATATCAGGATAAAACCACTGATAAAATTGCTGAATATTCGTTGCAGACCAAAACCGATACCGACACCGATAGCACCAGAAAATACTGCAAATGCGGTAAGGTCGATTCCGACAGATTTTAGAGCAAACAAAAAGGCGAGGCCGTAGAGTGAAAACTTACTAACCTTGGTCAGCATTACCTGCATGCTCGGATTTATATGAGGTGATTTTCGTGCTTGTGATTCTATGACGCGAGATAACCAGTTAGCCATCACAACAAAAAAGATAACGGCTGCTAATAATTCAATTATCGATAGTAAAGACAGTCGAGACTCACCGAAGTTAATGGCCAGTTTATCTAAGGCATCGACAACATCGGGCAACCAACCGATTAAATGCAGTGCAACCAGTCCCCAGATCGATAGACTGATAAATCCTTCCCAGGCTCGTAATGCGGGGCTAGGACTAAAACCAGTACGTAATACATAGATGGTCAGTGTGATAGCTGCCATGGATAACAGTAAAGGGGTAAATACATCGAGCACTGAAACATTAATGCCGAACTGTTCGATGATGAAGCGTGTCACTAATAAATAGAGCAACATGCTCATCGGGAAAGCAACTCGGTTGCTACCGCGCAACAGGAACTGGAAGAAATTTTGTTTTTCCAGGTCACCGAGTAGTTTGGTTATAAAGTATTGCCACTTTTTATGAGTGAGTGCAGCTAATGCTCCACAGCCAAGTACTGTAAGTATTTGGACGCCGCCCGATATCGTGGTGAATCGATCGAACCAGTATTCGATCAGAGGAAGAAGCTTTTCAATAAATTCCATAATAAAGAGCGCCCGCAGACTTATTAGTTACATGCGCTAGCTATTATCATGGTTTTTAGTGTAATCGCCAAGTGTTTATATTTGAAGATATTTATATGGTGCTATTCACTGTCGCTGACCAGTTCCAGATGTTATTAACGCTTCGCCTGTCTGCGCCAGTTCGTTTATTATTCTATGCCGTTTTTAATCTGATCTTCACTGCTTTCCTTGGGTTCGTTGTTACTGAATTCTATTTCCATTTTACTTTTTAAAGACTCTTGTTGCAGCGGCTGCTCAGATAATTCGCCATTCAAATCATCCTCAAATAAATCATCATCATTAAAAAGTTCTTCATCACTAAATTCATCTTCGGGCGGGTTACCATCATAGATTAAAAACTCACGTCGCAGCATATAGGCATCACGAATAAAAGCATATTTATCAGGTATTGTTTCATCCAGAATATTGCTGGCTTTTACCAGGCCGGCGCGCAGGTCAATATATTTTATAGTTAGTGTGACAATGCTTTGATTTAATGTCTGACGTTTAAAGATAGGATCAAAATACGTCCAGTCAACGGCTAGACCTGCTGTATCACGAGCTGTCAGAGAACCAAGTAATGGTAGTACTAGATATGGTCCGCTAGGCACACCCCAGACGGCAAGTGTCTGTCCAAAGTCTTCGTTATATTTATGCAGGTCCATATGTGATGCAACATCAATTAATCCGAGTAAACCAAAGGTGCTATTAAAAACGAAGCGTGCTGATGTGGCCACTGCCGGGCCAAATTTAAATTGTAGTAACTGGTTAAAAAAGACGACGATGTCATCGATGTTGCTAAAGAAGTTGCTTACACCTTTGCTGGCAATGTTTGGCATTATGAAGTTGTAGCCTTTAGCGACAGGTTTGAACGCATATTTATCGACGCCTTCATTAAAATCAAACATGCTTCGGTTAAAGCTTTCTAAAGGGTCGTCTGGATTTGGTGGGCCGTCCAAAGTTGCGCAACCACTACCTAATAAACAGGTAATGGCGATTAAAAATATATGCAGGAAATTGTTATTGTTTTTATTCACAACAGGTGTGTGGTTGACTCATTCAGACTGATTTGTTTTCATTCATCATAGTATAGGCAAGTTTGGCAACATTTTTTGAACCCTCGCCACCACCTAATTGTTGTCGAATAAGAGATAGTTCGTGTTTCATGGAAGCATAATATTCTTTGTCGTTTAGCAAACGCAGTGCTTCTTCTGAGATGTCGGCAGGAATAGCATTTTGTTGGATAAATTCTTTAACAACGTCTTTGTTAGGAATGATATTAACTAAACCTAGATATTTTATGCTGACCATCTTGCTAAGTATGTAATGACTTAATGGGGCTATTTTGAAAACGATGACCATCGGTACTTCAAGTAGACCTATTTCCAGTATCGCTGTGCCTGAAGCGCTGAGGATTACATCACATGATTGAATGACATCATAGAATGGCTCATCCGTGGTGGTCACAGCTAAATGCTTTAAATCGTCAAAAAAGGGTTCAAGGTTTTCTTTACTGATGGTGTCTGCTACGGGTAAGACAAACTGTAAGTCAGGTTTTTCTTTTCTTAATAATTTTGCAGTCTCGAGCAGAATCGGAAGGACACGTTTAATTTCTCCGCTTCTACTGCCGGGAAATAACCCCATGGTGGTTTTGTCTTCTAACTTTAATTGTGTTCGTGCCTGTTGTTTAGTTTTATCTGCAACAACTTCATCGGTAAGCGGGTGACCGGTAAAGGTGACGGCAACGTCTGCATTCTCATAAAGTTTTTTTTCAAATGGCAGGATAACTGCTATGTGGTCAACAATTTTTGCCATCTTGTAAATTCGTTTTGGTCGCCACGCCCATACCTGTGGACCGATATAAAACAATACTTTTACGCCACGTTGTTTGGCAAAGGCAGCAAGTTTTTGATTAAACTCCTGATAGTCAACCAGAATGAGTAAAGCAGGTGGGGTTTGTTCGATGTAATTTTGCAGGCGGACCAACTCAGCTTTCAGGCTGCGGTACTTTAGCAGAACTTCGACCAGTCCGACGACGGCCATCTTGCTGATGTCGGTAAGAATTTCAACGCCAGCCTGGCGCATATTTTTACCGCCCATACCAACAAACGCCAGATCACTGTCCAGTTCTTTTAGCTCATCTATCATACGTGCAGCATGTGCATCACCTGATGCTTCACCGGCACTTATCATAATGGTTTTATTCATTGTATTAGATGTCATGTTTGTTATTTTGCTAAATGATCTGTTTGCCGGCTCACTTTAGCGGGCAAAGAGTTAAAGACGGTTAATTTAATATTCAGTTAAGATATGGTCAGTTAAGATAAAATTTCACGTTATTTAAGATGTATATTAAAATTGAAACGATTAATTGCAGGGATATTACCTGAATGAAAATAACATTGCAGGAAGAATTACCCGTAATCAGTGGCTTGCTGGCGGGTACGGATGAGGCAGGTCGTGGACCACTGGCAGGCAATGTGGTTGCGGCTGCAGTCATTTTGAATCCGGATTATCCTATTACCGGTCTTGATGATTCTAAGAAACTCTCTGAAAAGAAAAGGCAGCAGCTTGCGGGTGAAATAAAAGAAAAAGCATTGTCATGGTCAGTGGTCAGTATTTCACCCCAACAGATAGATGAAATGAATATTTTGCAGGCATCGCTGTTTGCGATGAAGACAGCCGCTGAAAACTTGCATGTAGCGCCGGACCATGTATTTGTCGATGGCAATAAAACACTGAATGACTGTGTCTGTGAGTCTACGGCTATCATCAAGGGCGATTCACGCGTCGCCGAAATTAGCGCTGCTTCCATTCTGGCTAAGGTTGAACGCGATGCTCAGATGCTGGAGCTGCATCAGCAGTATCCAGAATATGGTTTCGACAAGCATAAAGGTTACCCGACTAAAGTTCACCGCGAGATATTGAAAAATATTGGACCATGTCCGGAGCATCGGCGCAGTTATGCGCCCGTTCGAGAAGCGCTGAGAGCAACCTTGAGAGCAACCTTGAGAGTAACTGATGACTGAGGATTTTAAAGAAAAAGCCAGGTTGATCGCATCATATTTGATGTCGCTATCGTTGTTTTCATTGGCGGCAGCAATCATCTATTTTTCTTATCAAATGTCGATTATCAGTACGCAGATTCCAGATGTTCTGGTTAGTATCAACAATACCAGTGAAAAAATTGAACCGGTCATCGATGAAGTTGCTGAAATTGTTACACTGGTGCCGGCTATTCTTAAAGAAGTCGAAGAAACACGTAAATTAATACCTCCGATTCTGAAAGAAGTTGAGCAGACTCGCAAAATGATACCGCCGATACTTAAAGAGGTAGAGCAGACACGAAATCAGATACCCGCAGTATTGGCAGAATCTGAAGCTATCCGTGCTGAATTGCCCACTATGCTAGCCAGTGCAGATAAAGCCTCGGGAGCGGTATCTGATGTTGCTGAACAGGTGGAGGCTACACGCCCACTGGTATCAGAGGTATTAAAAGAGGTGGAGACTACCCGTGAGTCCATTCCGCCTATGATGGATAGAGCAGATACGCTTATCGAGAAAGCACGTGTTGCAGGTAAAGAGGCCAGTCAAGGTGCAGTCACCGGCTTTTTCTCTGGTCTGATTATGGCGCCGTTTGTACTTGTTGCCGACGCCGGTCGCGGCATAGCTGGTCTGAGTGTAAAAGAAGCTGAAAACTTTGAAGAAGAAGACCTTGAACTGAATAAGCTGGCCGCTTTGTATCTGTTGAATAATGGTGCTGTAGGCGAAGAGCGTAAGTGGAATAATACTGAAACGGACAGTTATGGTGTTGTCACGTTGAGAACTACGTATTCTGCGGGAGAGTATTCTGAATATGATTGTCGCACGCTGGTGTTTAAGTTATATGCCAAAGATGAGCTAATCAAGGATAATCCAAAATCGTTCTGCAAAAATGAAGAAGATAAGTGGGATTATGACGACTAGCAGTCGTTGTCTGATACCATAAATTTCATCGGGCAATTCGCATCTAAGCTTTTATCTATTTCAACGTAAAAATTTTCGTTCCGAGAGCATTAATTTGCTGTTTCCCATGAGTTGATTTGGTAGACTCAAGTTTCATTCCAGCAGAGGTTTTTTCGTGACAGCGCAGCCAAGTTTTATTCACCTGAGAGTACATACAGAATACTCTCTGGTCGATGGTGTGGTGCGCATCAAACCGCTGATGAAGGCGTTGTCTGAAGACAATATGCCGGCCGTAGCGCT
>JAUVDN010000077.1 GCA_030595325.1 Gammaproteobacteria bacterium
AGCATCTCGGAAACGCGCATATCGATGGGCTGACTGAAGGCGATATCAAGATCGGAATACGGCGCCAGTTTTTCACGCAGGTTTTCCTTAAACTCTTCTAATGAGATACCCCAGTCTTCCTGTGGCGTGGTGACCAGGAAGTTATCGGTCTGGTGCAGACCCATCGGATCCATGCGCAGTTCGTCGGCGCCGGTTCTTGAGGTAACACCGATAACCTGCGGTAATTCCATCATGGCTTTTTGAATCGGCGCGTCCATCTCTAATGATTTTTCCAGCGTGATGCTTGGATCTTTTTCTATCAGGATAACGGTGCTGCCTTCATCCATGATCGGCATAAACTCTTTACCGATATGCGGGAACAGGCTGGCGGTTGCGACCAATGCAATCAGCGCTAAACCGACGGCTGTCTTTCTGTAGTTAAGCGCCCAGTTCATTACCGGCAGGTAGATGAACTTCAGCACTTTCATCAGACGACCGTCGTCGTCAACATGCTTCTTATCATTACCACTGGAATCATCACGTGTATGCACTTTCATGAAGAAACTTGCCAGTACCGGAATCACGGTGAGTGACATAATCAACGAACCGATGAGGGCAAAGGTGATGGTGATTGCCAGCGGGGTAAACATTTTGCCTTCTAGCCCGGTGAGGCTGAACAGTGGCAGGAATACCGCAACGATGATGAGTATGCCGGAGATAACCGGTGACGATACTTCCAGTACTGCGCGATACACTAGATGCAGTTTATTGACACCTTGAGGCGCCCGGCTGAAATGGGTGTGGATGTTTTCTACCACCACCACAGCCGCATCGACCAGTATACCGATGGCGATTGCCAGCCCGCCCAGTGACATCAGGTTGGCGGAGACATTGAACTGCTTCATCATGATGAAGGTGAACAACACGGTTAACGGCAGGATGAGTGCCACGGTTAAGGCGCTGCGAATATCACCTAACATGATGATCAATACCAGCAGTACCAGTATCACCGCTTCGCCTAAGGCTTTTTCGACGGTCCACACCGCTTTGGTGATTAGCTCGGTGCGATCATAAAACGATTCGATGATGACGCCTTTGGGCAGGATGGACTTTAATTCTTCCATCGCTGCTTTGGTGCCGGCGACGGTTTTTAAACTGTTGGCACCTTTGCGCAACAACACCAGTCCGGTAACGGCTTCGCCTTCACCATCGGCGGTGACTGCGCCGTAACGGGTCATGCTACCGATGCGTACATCGGCGACATCACTGATGTGCACCGGTTTTCCATAACGGGTGCGCACGGCGATATTTTTAATGTCTTCAATGCCGTGCAATTTTCCTACGGTACGTACCAGTAAGACTTCATCATTTTTATTAATGCGATCGCCACCAGCATTGCGATTACTCTCCATCAATGCATGCTCAACTTCATCGACGCTGATGCCGTGTTTGACCAGTGCTTTAGGTTTGATGACAACTTCATAACTACGCACTTCACCGCCCAGTGAATTCACATCGGCAACACCGTCGACCTTACGTAGATGCGGACGGATGACCCAGTCCTGCAGACTGCGCAGTTCTTGATTACTGTATTGCTGACTGCCGTCTTCACTAATATTACTAATGATGCGATACATGTAGATTTCACCCAGCGGCGTGGTGATAGGCGCAAGCCCGCCTTCGACACCGGCAGGCAACATGCTCCATACCTGGTTAAGACGTTCGGTCACCAGGTTACGTGCCAGATAGATATCCATGTCGTCTTCGAAATCGACCACGATGACACTGAGCGCATATTTAGTTGTCGAGCGTAATACGGTCTGCCCGGGAATACCCTGCATCTCCATCTCGATAGGAAAGGTGATGCGCTGTTCGACTTCACTCGGTGACATGCCGTTGGCTTTGATGATGATCTGCACCTGTGGCGCAGAGATATCTGGAAAGGCATCGATGGGTAATGTTTTAAATGACCAGATGCCTGCAGCTGAGATGCCCAGTGTTAACAGAAGAACCATTACACGCTGGATGAGAGAGAAACGTAATAGTGCGGCTATCATTACTTAGCCTCCATGTTTATATCTGAACTGTTTATATCTGAACTATTTATATCTGAACTATTTATATTTGAACGCAGCAATGTGACATTCTGCGAGCTGGCATTCTGCACTTGCGTATCAGTGATGAGTTGACCAGCGTATAATTTCACCTCAGCGAGTTCTGTCCTCGCTTGAAAGAGCAAATCAAGGTAAGTCAGCTGCGCTTCAAAATTGGTGTTATTTGCATCGACCAGAGACAGGATATTTAATTCACCACTGGTAAATCCTTTGTCGGTTAATGCCAACATTTTGCTGGCAGGTTTTAATACTTTCTTTTTGTATTCGACGGCCTGTTCGATGACGTGGTTCAGGTGCGTGTAACTGCGATTAAGATTAATTTTTAATTCACGTTTTAATAACTGCAGCTCTATCTTCTGCTGACTGGCTTTGTAGGTTGCTTTACTCTGCGCAGTGTTCTTACGACTGCTAAGTGGAATCTGCACATTAAACATGACGCCATAAATATTTTCGCGTCCTGATGAAAACCTGTCTTTCGACCAAGTCAGCGATACAGTTGGATCAATCATCTGCGTGCTGCGCGCCACATCAATATTATGTTTCGCCGCAATCACTTCCTGTTGCTGACTGGACAACTGCGCGTGACTACTCTGCAACTCGATTAGTTGTTTCAGATCAGGAATATTCGAAACAGGTTTCAGTTCTGTCACGCTAGTAATATCATTCATATCGATACCGAGCAGTTTTACAAACTCACTCAACGCTTCTGAGTATTTACCTTCAGCACTGCCTTCTGCCTGCTTTGCTTCTTCACGGATGATTGTCAGACGCATCTCTTCCAGTGGCGAGAGGTAACGAACTACTACACCGTTAACGTTTGTCTTTTTACTGCCGCTTAAATCTTTGGCAAGTTTTAACTGCTTTTCTGCCAGCAAAAGTTTCGCAGAGGCAAACTGTAACTGATGAAAAACTTTTGAGACCCGATTCTGCACCTGCAGCGATTCGAACTGCTGTGAAAAACGCGCGGCTTTCATGCTGGCAGTTGCTGCCTCTTCCTGGTAACCGATACGTGACCATGGAATATCTTGTCTGATGAGAACATCGGTAAACTCATATCCTCCAGAACCACTTTCCAGCCCTATTCTGTTGTCGACGCGAAACTCTATCTCAGGATCTGGCCACAGGTTAGACAGATTTATATCCTCCTGACGTACACCTAATTCAGCAATGGATTTTTTTAATTCCGGCGAGGTCTCTATCGCTTGTTGAACGCTGGACTGTAAGGTCCACTGTTGCGCGATAGTTTGCGTTGATACTAATATCGGTATCAACACGGTGACTAATGATAATAAGTTTTTTACAGATTGCTTTTTAAGCATGACAAAACTCCAAACAAGGATCGGTCGATTATAAAAACAAAGACAGTTCCACAACACATATCAACAGCCATAGCTGTTAACAATAAAAATAACGGGTTGGTTTAAAGTTTATAAAGGCGGCGCGCGCAGAGGTGGCGTGCCGTGAAAAGGTATAACAGGTAATTGTGTATGACCTTCTCGCAGACGACCGATAAAGGTTCGGCACAGTACGGTGACCATAATAGCAATCAATAAAAAGATGGCTAACAACGTCTGGTTGCCCTGTTTAATTTTCAGCACACTTTCAGAACTAACCGTAATCTCATCGCTCGCACCGGCAGGCGCTAGGTCAGTAGCAAGTGAGCTGATCGATACCGCGAAACCATGGTCTGCAGTGGTAGCAGCATCCTGATCGTGGATATGAATTTCAACAGAGGTCAGAAACAGCAATGCAGTGATCATGTAGATGACCAGCATTTTGGCGGATTGCTGTTTCTGACTAATATTCATATAAGCGCATTCTAATATATTTGCAAGTGACATGATAGCGTTGCCACATTAAGGAAAACTTAACAATTGCTCGCTGCAGCCAGATTGGGGGTATTATATCTACTGACAGTCCTACAATGTCAATTAAATACGCAAGGTGATTATCATGTCCCAAGCTAATATATCCGTGGTTAAACGCATCTATACCACAACACTCTTTGCTGCATTACTCTTTATCCTGCCGCTAAGCGCGCACGCTGACTCGTGGAGCTGCAGCAGAGACAACGATGTACGTGAAGTCCACATCGAACTGACCACCCCATCCCCTGTACCGTGTCATGTTGTATACAAGAAACAAACGGAAGGTGTTGAAGATGAGGTGCTGTGGAGTGCAAACAATGACGACAATTACTGTGATGAAAAAGCACAAGGCCTGATTGCCAAGCTTGAATCTTTCGGCTGGGTTTGCACTGAGACAATCAGTGATACAAATAATACGGAAGCAGTAACTCAATAAAATTAAAAGGCGTGAGTTTCTTGTGACTTAAGGCCTTAATCGCTAGTTTTCCATAGATAGAAACTGGCGATGCTTCGGTATGGTCGCCAGCTTTCAGCGATGGCTACATATGTATCGTGCTTCGCATCATCGTTCACCTTATAATGTTTCTGCATAGATCGTCGTATCACCAGATCACCTACGGGGAAGATATCTTCTCGCTGCATTGAAAACATCAGAAACATATCAACGCTCCACTGACCAATGCCGGGATATTGCATCAACTCATCACGCACATCATTATCACTTTTACACGTCAGCTTTCTAAAGTTCAACTCACCATCTGCTATGGCTTGCGCCAAGGTACTGATATAACGCACCTTGTTACCGGATAGCCCGCATTCGCGCAGTGCCGTAGTTTTTAAATCGAGAATTGTTTCTGCTTTAAAATAACGCCCTCCGTGTATATCACGCAATCGTTTTTCGATAGTACCAGCCGCTTTGACCGAAAGCTGTTGATTGATGATAGCTACTACCAGGGCATGATAATAAGGTTGCTTCGATTTGCCCGGCGCTATAGTTCCATACTGCTTTATGATTTTCGCCATTACCTCATCTGTTTTTCGCAGATGGCGATGCGCAGCGTTAAGTATGCTTTTATCCATGACCACATATTAACGGATTTTCAAATAAACTAAAAAACATCTCTTCCTCATAACCCCCTTTCCCAGAGGGAGAGGGGACTGTATTGGTTTTTAATCTATTAATAGATGCCCGAAGTAAGCAAACATACCTAAAGCAATACCGGTAACAAACTGCGCATGCACCAGATAAGAAAACTTTTTTAATTCTGCGGGCGTAAAGCGCCAGGTAAGAAACAGACCGAATAATGCCTGCCATACAACAAGCGCGATTACTGCCTGAAAAAATAAATTTTCCAGCGGTACGCCCATCATTAAAATATGCAACAGGATAACGGCCACAGTCGCAATGGCGACATGAACATGAGTTCGATTTAGAAAGCAGAGCAGACGCTCCAACAGTGATGCTGCAGCTGGCGGTGAATAATCAGGCAGCAGCCTTTTTGCCAGCCGCCCCTTCCCCATAAATAATTTTAATACTGTACGCGCATAGATGAACAGCAGAAGCCATAAACCTATTTCACCAAAACCTTCACCCACCTCACTGAGAAAAGTTTCACTCTCTTCTATCGGCGGATACACTGTTAACGCATAAATATAATACGCCACGGATATAAACAATATAGCCGCCGCGTAAATCAGTACACCTTTAAAATATTTTATAAACATTACTTATGCATTATATAAAGTAAAATAAAAAAATCCAGAGAAAATAAAACGGCAACCAGATTACTCTGGTTGCCGTTTTATTTTTTAGACAATGCATCTTGTCTATTTTTTAAAGATAATCACCATTAACATCGAAAGCTTTCTGCTTCAGATTATCGGGCCCATTACCCATACCCTCTGCTATCCATGGTGCAAGACAATCGCGGTCTTTCACACATGGGTCAGTTAACGCTTTCAGGAACGCGACCAGGTCGTCAACATCGGCATCAGTAAATTCAACATTCTGATGCACACCGCTAACATTATTCGTACGATTTGCTTGCAGCTGTTCCAGTGCTAACTGCGTATTTGCCTGCATATTCTCAAACTGTAAAACAGCGTTTGCATCTAGTTGCGTCATATCATAATTAGCAATAGCATCTACTGGATTTAACATGTGTCGAACCATGTTTTCCAGTTCGGTGTAAGCACCCGCATGCCCCCATGGGCCAGTTACTTCTACATTGAGTAGAGTTGGTGTCCTAAATTTATATTTATCCACCAAATTCCCACTCACTTCTGAACGGCCAAAGTCATCATCGCCCAGTGCACCAACCCCTTTACCCCTGCCAATCTGCGGTGTTGCCAGCACATGGAATTGCTCATCGGTAAAGAAATCACCCGCGTGACAGGATGTACAGTTAGCACCACCATTATCGATACTGCTAAAGAACATTGTTGCGCCACGTTTTGCCGACTCGCTAATAGCAGTGTTATCACCTTCTACATAGGCTTTCCATGGCGATTCAACAAATACCTGCGAACGCTCATACTCACCGATGGCTTCTGCAATTTTCAGATGAGTAATCTCAGTGTTGCCACTATAAGCCATGGCAAAGTGTTTAGGCCAGCCATCGGCTCCGGTCGCTATTAACTTATCTTCCAGCGCTGTACGAAGTTCGGCATTTGTGCCAGGAGTGGCGAATTTAAAACCGCGCATCTCTTCGTGTGAGGTTATCGGAAAACGAGACTGCGCTGCAGTCAGGGTATCACCAGCATCCGGGTCAGCTGTAGTAAAATCGTCAGAATCTGGTGTAACAATACCCTTACCATCATCGCCATTGGCACCTTTCGTTTTACCTAGACTTTCAACCCTGCCATCATGAAACATCGCCTGATCCCATAGCGCAATATTAAATGTAGTTGGTGCATTTCGCGGTACTGGTGGGCCACCGTCCCACTCACTATTATTATCATTGAACGCTTTAGTTTCATCATGCATACGCCCCGGCCCTAACAGATCAGTTGTGGTGGCATTTACACCAATCGATAAAGATAGATCATCTCCACCACCAAGTGACGGATGATGGCATGTGACACACGCAGAATCATCATTACCGCCAAGACCTTTACTGAAGAACAATTTTTTTCCCAGCTTTGCTTTCGGATCAGTAACCAACGGCAGCGTACGGTCAGTAGTCGGGTCACCCGTTAAACCTACCGCACTGACAAGCGTCAATAACTCAGCATCATCGACGGTGGCTGCTGGATTATCATTACTG
Organism: Gammaproteobacteria bacterium; assembly: GCA_030595325.1. Lineage (GTDB taxonomy): Bacteria > Pseudomonadota > Gammaproteobacteria > SZUA-229 > SZUA-229. Next base: position 7,228 of record JAUVDN010000077.1, read on the forward strand.
CAAGATGCCATCAACAAGCAGCTGGAGGCAATAGATAATGTTAATAACTGGCGAGCACCCATATTTCTTTTTTTACTTTTATACAACAACTTTATATCTCCTTAATAACGATTGTTTTTAATATTTATTTAGAATGAAAAAGCAATAAACGTGCCAATCACTCATGTTATACAATTCAGAAACTTACATGAAGACACTGGTTTAGCTATGTGTGTTATCACACAACTTGTAGAAACTTTTTACAATTTTTTTAATTAGTAACTTAAAAACTAACGGGGAATTGATTACTGGGAGAGAAGCTTTTCCACTAGCTGAATAGCCTCTGGAGATGTCCAGTCATCAGTACCAACAATACGGCTAATAATTTTTCCGTTACGATCAATCAAAAAACTGGTCGGCATGTTGGATACATTATATAGATCACTCACTTTGCTTTCTGGATCCAGAAGAATAGGAAAGTTTAAATCAAATAATTTAGAAAAAGTTTCAATGCGTCCTCGAGAGCCTTCATCGACAGAAACTGCGGCAATCACCAGCCCCTGATCTTTATATTTCTGCCAGATCGTTTCCATACCTGGCATTTCAGCACGACACGGCATGCACCAGGTAGCCCAGAAGTTGAGCAGTACGATCTTACCCTTATAATCTTCCAGGCCGGTTTTCCCACCTGCTAGATTTTCTATTTCAAAACCGGGGGCGCCATGACGCGCAGCTTCGTGTACAACGAGCAAATCGGCTAGCGGCTTAGCGGCGTGAGCAGTTCCGCTCAAAATAAATAACAACAGAAATATAAATTGTTTATTCATAAATATTATTTGGCTACTTTATGTATAAGTCATCATCTAACTTGAGAACCTGTAGGTGCGAATTTATTCGCACAGTGAATCCTATGTATGGGTACAGCGCGCGAATGAATTCGCACCCACAGGTGTTAACGTACTAGCCTATAACTATCATGATTGCGAAGCAATATACTCGAGTATCATTTCAGTTTCTTCTTCAGTCAGCTGGGGAACCCCTGCCTGCTGCATCCGCTGCTGCATGGTCGTAAGGATCAACCTCCATTGTTTCGGCTTAAGCATCGTCGGCTCGGGAAGCTGATGACACATCTGACAACGACCTTCGAACAGACTTTTTTCAAAAGCAGATTTTTCAGCGCCTGTCATCTCAGCTTCAGCCTGCTCAGGCACAGGTTCATCAGTCACAGCCTCTTCCGCCTGTGCAACCATAAATAAAGAAGACAGCAGAAATAAACATGGAAATAAAAATAAATTTATCTTCATGGCAATACCTGCAATGTTTCTATCAGCTTCACGCCGTCTTTGTAGTCCTCATTCATCCTGACGATCTTATCTACACTGCCAACAACAATCGTGGTACCCATCGATGCCTGGTATAGATTAAATACTTTCTGATTTACGTCAGCCAGGGTCTCAATATTTTTATAACCATTATCCACCTGCGCAGTACGCGCATTGGCAACCGATCCTGTCACATAGTCAACCAGGAAGAATTTTACGTTAGGGAATTTTGGCATAACATATGTGCGCATATGGCTGGCATGGCTATCACAAATAGGACACCACATAGTGAAATACAACACTACGCCACTGGTGGGTGCGCCACTGTCGGATGGTGTATCAAGCTCGTTATAAAGATCACGGGGAACATAAAGAGTATCATCTAGCACAAAGGTGGGGGTCAACTGCTTCACCTGCGTACCTGGGCTTCCCTCAATAACAACTGGGCGCTTATCTCCACCCGAAGGCATCAGATCATCTACCATGCCATCACAAGCTGTTAGCAACAGTGAAGCGATAAGCAGGAGCACAGAGATACCAGCCTGTTTAATCAATCTAGCGGAAAACATGGCTAACCCCCACTGTCACGATATCTGTAACAGGAAAATTCCTGCCCTGACCATCTTCCGGAAAGGCATGACTAAAGTTGAGCTTATAGACCCAGTCTCGGTTCATCGTCGAATAAGCCAGTATTACACCGACGGAGTTCTTTTCCATCATACTGCTAACATCCGTACGTCCATCGATTGTTCCGGCATCTTCTTCAAGATGAGAATAGCTAAGGCTAAAAGTCATGGTGTCCATATTCTCGAGGAAATGTGTATAACCACCCGTTACCGTGCCCAGCATCCTATCACCCAGCTCTTTTTCATAAGGCTCAACATATTTACCGTACTCACGGTTAACATCTCTCGCAAGATACTTACCATAAGAAAGTAATACCGATGCATTCCACGGATAGATGGTTTTATCGAGCAGCATATTTGCGTCAAGACGATAGAAGCCTCGCCCGGTAATATCAAAACTGTTCGCTACATCATCATAAGGTGAAATGCCTGTCGGTACTGTTAAAGCCATACCGAAGTAAGCAGCGGGAATCAGGTCTTTCCAGTCACGTACTTTCCATATACATTTGATGCCATCAAACGCTTCATAGGTCAGGCCGAGCGTCATATCACCAACACCATTAGTATTGGATGACAGACCAGCATACTGGTTACTATTCCACACATAAGGCGCAACGATGGCAGCCTGCCAGCGTGATGATAATCGATGTGCATACCCGAGATTCAGTCGGTACTGGTTTAAATCCGAACCTGGCGGGTCATTACGATAGACAGCGCCACTATCCCAGTAACCATTATAACTCTCGATATCGAGAGCGACGTTAATCATCGAGGTAGAGAACTTGGGCAGTACCAGCGAGGTCGCAGAACCGCCGCCACAACAGGAGGCTGACCACGTGGGCAAACTGAACAAAAAAGCGACCCCCATTAGGAGGCCACTAGTCACCTGCACCGAAGTGCAGGGTGTAGCTTTTATTTTTATCACATCAATAGCCTACATCATCGGCATAACGGGAGCGGGATTAGGCGTCAGTGTGAAAGTCTGGTAATCATTTACATCAGCTACCGGCGCTAAACCATCTGTCGTTTTAACTTCACCGTTAACCGTCAATTTGACTCTGACCTGATTTTCCACACCATCGACTAAAGTCAGTACTACCGTCCAGAGGCCATCCGTACAGCCTGAAGTAGCTGGTTCCCAGTTAGTACCATCAGTAGAAACACTGACAGCGATAGTAGAACATTCAACTGCCAGTACATTTGTCTCGCCTTCATTAAGAACAAGATCCTCTACCAGTGTAGGGAAATTCATCATAGTTTCCACGGCAGAAATATACATAGAAAAACTATAAGATCCAGCAACACCTGTACCTGTCAGGTCATCTTTAAACATGTGATAAGTGCGGCTTTCCATAGTCTCGGTCATCATAGACATAATCTTATCATTAACGCCTTTAAACTTAACCAGTGCAGTATCACCCATAGACATCATTACATTAGGGTAAAAGTGGACAGACTCATCTCCTATTTTAACGCCTAAATCCCAGTAACCCATGGACAGGCCTTTCATAGCAGTTGGCATTACATAATAGATATTAGCGGTATATGTTCCATTATCATTTTCCGTCACCTCGGTTAATGCCGTAGAATGTGTATGTCCCGCCATATTCATCAATGGCATTACCATTGGCATTAAACCAGTCTCAGCAACATCATTATGATTAGTAATGCTGAAATCAAATGTACTTTTTCCTGCCTTGTGAGACATAAGGTCTGATTCATAATTAATCTGATACAAACTTGTCAAATCCATCTGACTCTTGCCACTTACCTGAAATTCAAGCAGCGCATTTGCACTGAGCATCAGGATATTTGCAGGAAGCCTTACCGTGCCTTTCTCAGTGTCAGTAGAAACTATATCAATTGGGTCTACTCCCATTAGTCCATCCGGCTTACCATCGGATATATCCTGCGCCAGAGCAGTAAACAGTTTGAACTGGTCATTATGAGATAGAACCAGTTTTTGAGTTAGCTGGCTGAAAGCTGCAGCACGCAAGCCCTCCAGTTTAGATTCATCACTGGCCTCAATCACTACCTTCGTTGCATCGACAGGGGTAATTGAAACATCCGGTGTATAACCAAATCCATCAAAAAACGCCTTCTCTGCTTCAACCAGTAATTTGCCATGATTCATTATAAGATCCGCAACAATCGTTGATCCCGGCGTTACCGATACACTGCTTTCGCTGATTAATGAATCTGCCACAACATAAGCAAACATGTCACCTGCAACTCCTTCAGCACCCGTTGCTTCATCCAGAAAAGCACCGCCCGTAGATTTAATTATCAGGTCCTGAGCCAGATTAGCCTCAGGTATCACTAATGAGTACTGGCCAGCAGCATCTGTTTTTACAGACTCGACCACTACGCCGCCATCTACATCGATGACGCTGACATCTGCTCCGCTAATAGGTGCAGCAGTAATAATTCCGCTGATACTGACATCGGCAGGAGGGGTATCACTTGTACTAGTA
>JAUVDN010000032.1 GCA_030595325.1 Gammaproteobacteria bacterium
CGCTACTGGCCGTAATCAGTCATAATGTTTATACAGTATTCAACAGGTGCATTAGATATCTGAATCAAGTCCTCTGTTTGTATATCTCATAACGCTGTTTGATACTTCTTACATAGTTGACCGGTTCCTTTCCACGTACATAACCGTAACGTGCTTTCGATGCATATTTTTTATATGACAGCAGTAACATCGCCTTCTCGACGTTGTCGAACCAGACATCATCGCGCCAGCCTTTTTTTCTGGCTAGCCGAATCGCATCGGCTACGTGCCCAGCACCGGCGTTGTAAGCTGCGAGTGTAAACCAGACTAATTCATCTTCACGAACTTCATAAACCTTCATGCGCTCGCGAACCCAGTCCATGTATTTTATACCTGCTTTGATACCTGTCTCAGGATGTGCCGGGTTTTTAAAGCCCATCTGCTTGGCTGTTCTTGGCATTACCTGAAACAGGCCGACTGCGCCAGCATAGGATTTGGCTTTAGGGTTAAACTTACTCTCCTGATGCATCTGTGCGACCATCAGACGATAATCGAAACCATAGCGTTCTGAATATTTTTTTACAAAATCATCATATGGTGAAAGTACTTTGCCAGTGCGGTGACTAGTTTCATCTTCGTGGTGTCTTTCGATGCGTTTCAGATTCTTGAAATATTTATTATAGGTAACGTTATAAAATAGGCCTTTGTATTCTTTTTTGATGTAACGATTTACCTTATTGAGCAGTGCTTCATTACCGGCTTTGACCGCCCAGCTTTGTCCTTGAGGTTTTGTTAATTCGAGAACAACCTTAACATCTGCTTTGAGATTGATTTCCATCTCCACTAGATGACTATCGGCTATCGTAATATCATATTTTCCTTCACCGATGAAATTGATGATCTCTTCAGTGTCCATAGTATCTTCGGCAGCAACTAGCTTCATACTAGGCGTGGTTTTCTGGAGATTTTTTGCTGTTGCCCAGTATTTGCTCGATGGTCTGACTGTAATCGTTCGACCTTTTAAATCAGTTGTGCTTTCTATGCTGTTATCATCGGCATGGGTTACCACGACTTCGGATGAATAATGATAAGGCCGTGAGAAGGCGATACCTTTATCCTTGCGTTTCTGGGTAGGGGTTAGAAAACCAAGCGCAATATCTGCTTTATCTTCGACGATATAATTCAGAAGTGAAGCATTATCGGGTGCCATGATTAGTTCATAACGAAGTTTATGGTCTTTGGCGAATTTTTTAGCGATGTCATTATGAAAGCCCATTATCTCACCGCGCCAGATGTAAATAGAGGGGATATTGTTACGCATGACGAAACGTATAGTGCCTGTGTTCTTGATGCGGTCCCATTGGGTTTTTGCTGCTGCCTTTTTGGAACCGCCAGCTTTTTTGACCAGGCCATGATCACGTAAAAAATGATTTAATTCTGTTAACAGTTTTTTACTGTCAGGTCGTACTGCCCACGCAATCTTTCTTTTAGAGCTTGCTTGCAGGCTTTTCTTTATATCATTGCGGTATTTAAGCATCGCAGAGAGAAGATTACTATCGAGTATGGCCAGGTCATATTCACCAGAGGCAACCTTGTCCATCATTTCATCACGGCCGATTTCTCCGGGGACTTTTCTGATTTTTAATTTCGTGTGAAATTTGGCTAAACCCTTTGCTGTTGTAGCAAAAGCGGTGCCTTCCTGAATAGCTAATTCTCTGCCAGCTAATGCTTTTCCGCTTGCGAGTGCTTTTGCGTCTTTTGCCATGACCAGATACTCAGTGGTCTCGGCAAAAGAACTGGTGAATTTAACTTGTTTTTTTCGCTGCTGAGTAATGGAAAGGTTTGCGGCGATGATGTCGCCTTTGCCTGCGAGCAGGGCGGGTATCAGCGCATCAAATTTTTTGAGTGAAATCAGTTCTACTTCGAGTTTGTTTTTATCTGCAAACTGCTGTAGATATTCAAGTTCGATATTTGGCGGTGAACCAGCGCGAGGCAGATAGCTTTCAGTGCCTTGCCAGGTGATGATGCGCAGCGTTTTACTGGCTTTTATCTGCTTGAAGTCGTGATTGCCAGCGTGTGAGTTAAGGCTGCCCGTACAAAGCACTAATATTATCAGGCTAAAAAATGTACTTTTTATGAGTGAAGTTGTATGCATATTTTTTTCGAAAGTGGCCTTGGTTAAATATGGGTTATTCTGTCATTTTAGGTGATGGATGTATATTCATATTGGTCGTGATAATTTATGAAATTGTGTTCTCAACACCGATTGCCACGCTTCGCTAGCAATGACATAATAAAACTGATGGTGACTTATCAAAAACTATTAGCTGTTTTTATTTTGCTTCATGTGTTTGTTGCTACAGCTGTAATTGCTGATTCGCCTATAATTACTGAACAATCAGATATTAAACAACAGGTTTCATCATCGGAAACCAGCCTAAAAAGAAGCGTTAAAAGCCGCTCTGGTTTTACTGACGTAAAAATTGGTACGGGTGGTCGTGCTTCGGTAACTAAGCAGTTATACCTTGATGATATCTTTGTACCAAAGCATCTCCGTTTTCCTGAATTCGATAAATCATTACAACCTTATTATGAATGGAAGCGCGGTGTACGCGATAAGCATGACTTACAGCTGGGTACGGATTACACATCACTGTTTCAAAACGCCAGTGAGTCATTATCAGGAAGTACCTCTGCTGCTGGCGGTGTCTACCGTTTATATGGTGCCTGGCTGGCACTGAATAAAGGTAAAGATAATTCCGGTTCACTTATATTTAAAATAGAACATAGTCATAATTATGGTACCAGTGTTTCACCAGATGAACTGGGTCATGCCGTGGGTTATCTGGGGTCGACAGGACTCTTGTATTCTGACTTTGAATTGGTGTTGAACGACTTTAACTGGCAACAAAGCTTTAATAACGGTCTGGCAGAAATAGTTTTCGGCAGGCTGGATGTTAATGATCATATGGATGTAGTGGATTATGCTAATCCGTGGACCACTTTTCAGAACAGTAATATTCTTGAGAATCACAGTATCGCTATTCCAGACACAAGTTTCGGTTTTAATCTCAGTAACTGGTTAAATCAGCAATGGTATCTAAAAGTGGCAATAACAGACGCTAATGGTCAGTTAAATGATGTTGCTGTGTTTGAGCATGGTGCAGAGTTTTTCAGTTATGCAGAACTAGGTTGGACGCCTTCATCGAAAGAAGTAGAGTTGAAAGGCGTGCATGTTACGTTCTGGCATGTGGATGAACGGGTGTCTGAAAATGTTTCTGAAGGTGAGGGCGTTGCGATCTCAGGTAGCTGGTCGTTTGATAAAGAGTGGCTTGTGTTCGGCCGTGCAGGCCAATCAAGTGGCGGCGCTGCGTTAATGAAACGTTCAGTAACGGTTGGTGCAAGTCACATCTGGAAAGCTTATTTTGATGTGTTTGGTCTGGCGGTAGATTATTCAGAACCGGATGACCCGCTGCTTAGAGATCAGACCACGATAGAAACTTTTTTGAAGATTCAGCTGGCGCAGAATGTAGCGGTAACTCCTTCGTTTCAATTATTGATTAATCCGGCATTAAATTCACAGCATGATCATGTTGAGATTGTGGGTTTGAGGCTTAGGCTTACGTTGTAAATGTATTTCTGTTTTGGTCTGCAGTCGGCTTTTGTCATTTATGTAATATCACTGATCGCGGAATGAAAAAAATCCGCTCCTACATAGTAGCGTTTACCTGTAGGAGCGGATTTTTTTCATTCCGCGATTTACGTTATTTTAAGCTGAATTTAGAAAGTAAAAGTAGCACTAACAGACAACAGGTCAGCATCTACATTATCAAATTCGAAGACTTCATATTCAGCGCGTATTGAAATAGCAAATAATTGAAATCTTGCGCCAATTCCATAAGCAGGATCTGTTCCTGATTCGCTAACACCTGTACCATCTAAATCCCATTTGATTGCACCGGCTTTAGCAAAGATACCGACGGGACCAAAATTAAGACCTACTAATCCAAAAGCATCTAAACCGGTTGCTTCGACATCGCCAGGGGCACCGAAATCAACATAAGAGCCTTCTATTGCAAAATCTACAAATGGTATAAAGCCGATGTTGTATCCAGCAATGATTTTATAGGCTGAATCGCTCTCATCGAAGGGACCTGCTTCTAATGATGCGTCACCAACGCCAGCACCAATATAAAAGCCACTGTCAGCACCGGCCAGAGCAGTCATAGGTGTAGCCAATAAAGTACTCGATAGGCAAATGAATAATATTCTAATTTTTTTGAAGCTCATGTATATTCCTCATGATTGTTATTGATTGTTTTGTGACATTTTTTCTACCAGCATATTACATGTTTCTGAGAGATGTTTATGCTTGAAATCAGAGTTATGCGACGCATAGTGCGTATTTTTGGAATATTCGCAAGTTCGAAATTATCCGACTTTCCATATTTTATCGAACCAGACCTGTTCTACTCCATAATAACGCATTAATTATGAATGAATCATACTGATTCTAATATTAGTGTTTCATGTAGCTGCAGGATATCTTATAATTTGCGCATTAAAAATTTCTTATTTCTACGGTATATATTATGAATATTATTAAAGTGGCTGTTTTGAGCATTATCGGTGCTCTTATGTTTGTTGGTTCTGTTCAGGCAGAAGGCGGAGCTCTTAAGGGTATGAAGCTTGGTTTTGGTTTTGATCAGGGTTTTAGTGTCGTTGGTAGTGCGGGTAAAATTTATGGTGCACTTGGTGATAAAGGTGTTGCTATTGATTACCACATCAAGAAGGGTGATTTGAAACTTGGTGAAAAGCTGTCACCAGTCTGGTTCATTGGTGGTGGTGGTTTTGTTGAGTGGGATGGCGACTTCGGTGTGCGTTTACCTATCGGTGCTGAAGTTTACTTTGCTAAGCGCATTGATGCTTATGCAGCGTTTATTCCAAGATTACGCTTTAATAATAATGACACTAATAATAGTAGCGACTTTGGTCTGGATTTTGCTATTGGTGTACGTTACACGTTTTAATCATTTAGTTTAAATGGTCGTACTTAATAAGTGCTAACGCCATTGTAAAAGGGTTGTTAAGCAAGTGAATTATAAACTTGTTTAGCAACCATTTTTTATGTTTATGTGAATTAACTATTTGATTTTTATTCATTAAATTTTTTCTGTTCGAGTGTCACATCAGACGTGGCGGCTTTGTCTTATATAGCTAGCATGTCTTGTTTTGTCTCAAATAGTTGATAGTGTAAATAGTTTAGAATTCATGCAATATTAGTAGTTACTAATAAACGGGTCCAATTAATTAACCGAGAATTACCATGGCAGAAAAAGACGCAGTAGCCCCTAAAAAATCCGCAGCACCTAAAAAAACAGCGGCCAAGAAAGCATCGGTTAAGAAAGCACCTGCTAAAAAAGCACAGGCGAGTCAAAAGGCACAAGAGCATGTAACGGTTGACGATATGCATAGATTACTTAATCTTTTGGAAGATGGTTTGACATCAAGAGATAAAGTGGTTGATCACTTGCAGAAACAAATCGCACAAAACCAGGAACAAGCTGCGCAGAATCAGAAAATTATTGCCAAGCGTGGTTTGCTCTACAAACTGACATTTGTTCTGTTAGCGATAGGTGTGATATCCGCTACTTTTTCGCAGCACACAGTAATAAAAAGTTTTGATGATGATATGTCAAACGTTTCTAACAATATGGATGTTATGCGCAGTGATATGTCAGCAATGAGAATAGCGATGGAATCGATGTCGAAAGATATGCATTCAATGAGCGGTGATTTCGGTACAGTAGCAAAAGATGTCTCATCAATAGCTAAGGATGTGAAAGTCATGAGTCATGGCGTACTAGGTATGTCACGTGATACTCGTGATATGAATCGCTCAATCGATACCATGACACCGCCCTGGTCACCGTTTAGATAAAGCCGATATCGTAGACTAGCTTTGAAAGCCCCGCCTTGATAAGTCGGGGCTTTTTTGTGTTTGTGATGTTTTCATTGCTAGCAGAAAAGCTAACATTTATGTAGTATTCGTACTTTCATCTAATTAAGTCGTTCAACATTTCTACAATGATTCAGAAAACGTCCCCGGTTATTTTTAGTTTATTTCTTTTTTCTTCCATGGTTATCGCTGAAGAGGTGACGGTTGAATCGTCTGAGCTTGAATTGACAAAACCTACGGCCGCCGAGGAATCCAAGATAAAGCAAATAGCCGCTGAAACTGAAATGACTGCGGAAGATGAGCTGTCAAAACTAGAGCAGACTATAGGTCAGTCTGCTGATGATGCTAAAACATTAGATGATGAACCTGCTGACGTTGAATCTACTGTTGAGGCAGAAGCTAAAGCAGCAGCGGACGAAGCATCCTCTAAACCCTGGCTACCGGCCGCAAAAGCGTTCGATTGGGTGCAACTTACTTCTGGTGAGTGGCTAAAGGGCGAAATCAAGTCGATGTATAACGATAGCCTTGAGTTTGATAGTGACAAACTCGATCTATTACATATCGATTGGGAAGATGTTAAATACCTGAAAAGTTATCGTCCGAGCAGTATTAATATTGAGAACCATGAGCCGGTAAACGGTAGTCTGCAGATATCAGGCGATAAGATTACGATAACAAATATTGATGATATTCAGGAGTTCAGCCGTTCAGATTTGATTTCACTCACCCCTTCTGGTAATGAAGAAGCGGATCTATGGGCGATAAAGCTAACACTAAGTCTTAACATAAGAAGTGGTAATACTGATCAGCTTGATTACAACACAAAGTTTAGCGCCAAGCGCCGTACAGCCAAATCTCGTTTTTTACTGGACTACATCGGTAATCTCTCCAAGACCAGTGATTCATTAGGAAAGCTGGTTGAAACAATTAATAATCATCGTGTCAGCACAGGAATTGATGTTTACGCGACACGGTATTTTTTTTATCAGCCTATCTTTGCTGAATTTTACCGTGACCCCTTTCAGAATATAGATCAACGAATTACAGCAGGTATTGGTATCGGTTATACCATTTTGGATACCGGCCGGTTTGAATGGAGAATTAATGGTGGTCCAGCGTTTGTAAGTACGGACTTTATATCGGTGCTACCTGGTGAGGCTGATAGGGTTGAAACTGTAGCACTTGTATTTGGCACAAACTTTGATGCTGAGGTGACAAGCTCGGTAGATTTCATCTTTAATTACAATATTCAAGCATCTAAACCTGAGGCGGGCGGTTATACCCATCACATAATTGCTACCTTCGAAAGTGAAATAACCGGTAGTCTTGATTTTGATATCTCAATGATATGGGATCGGATCTCCCAGCCAACAAAAGATGATTCGGGTGTAGCGCCACAACCGGATGATTATCGTTTGACGGTTGGCGTTACTTACACTTATTGAGGTGTACCTACATAATTACGAATAAAATAAAAACAAGGGATAATCTATGAACAGTTCTGACTTTACCAAGAATTCAATCGAAGCAGCCGTAAGGCTTGGCCTACTACTACTACTCGCTACCTGGTGTTTCAAAATAATTACGCCATTTATCGTCCCTGTTATGTGGGGAGTTATTATTGCCGTTGCTAGCTATCCTTTATTTTTAAAACTTAAGTCGTTATTAGGTGGTAACAATAAACTTGCATCTACTGTTTATACGTTACTTACCCTGACGTTATTGATAACGCCGACAGTAATGGTTTCTAATTCAATCATCGATTCCTCCAGTATTATTTCTGAACGGTATGAGTCGGGTACGTTAGATATTCCTCCACCAAATGAGAGTGTTAAAGAATGGCCGCTCATTGGTGAGAAAACGCACGCGGTGTGGTTGCAAGCTTCAGTGAATTTAGAAACAACTTTAAAGAAATATGATACAGAAACAAAAAATGTTGGTAAAGCAATTGTTGCAGGCGCAGCAGGTGCAGCGGGTACGATATTACAATTTGTTCTTTCAATTATAATTTCCGGCATACTGGTGGCTAATGCATCCGGTGCTTATGACATCACAGTTAAAATTTTCACGCGCTTGACCAGTGCTGAAGCTGGCATGTCATTCGCCAATTTATCCAGAGATACTATCCGTAGTGTGGCGCAAGGTGTCTTAGGTGTGGCGATGATACAGGCAGTGTTGTCTGCCCTCGGTATGATGGTGATGGATGTGCCTGCGTGGGGTTTATGGACATTGGCTGTACTGGTCGTTGCCATTGCGCAGATTCCACCCATCGTTATATTAGGTTTTGTCAGTGCTTATGTCTTTTCTGTTGCGGAGACGACACCCGCCGTTATATTTCTTATTTACTGTATCGTCGTTAGCAGTAGTGATGCATTTTTAAAGCCATTATTTCTTGGCCGTGGTATGTCGACGCCGATGTTAGTGATATTGCTTGGTGCGATTGGAGGTATGATGATGTCGGGTATCATCGGTCTTTTTGTTGGTGCAATTATCCTTGCCTTAGGCTACGAGCTGTTTATGGCGTGGCTTGATAAAACTGAAGTTGCTAGTTAACAGTCAGGAAATACTATGTCAGAAGAATCATCAGTTGAAGCATCAGTTGAAGCATCAGTAGAAATAAACGATCCTGTTAAAAAAATTACACGCATAGCATTAGTCGTAATTGCGATTATGTTTCTCTGGTATATCGTGGCTGACAGACTTGCACCATGGACTGATCAGGCAAGAGTACAGGCTTATGTGGTACCGATTGTGTCACAAGTTTCTGGACGTGTAATTGATATAAATGTTGCTAAGGATCAGGAAGTTCAGCAAGGGGATGTTTTATTAAAAATTGATCCTTCAGACTATCAGCTTGCGGTAGATAATGCTGAAACAGAGTTGGAGCTTGCTGGGCAGGATATCGGCGCGGGTACAGCCTCTGTTGCCACCGCGCAGGCAAAAGTTGTTGAGAAAAATGCAAACGTTGAACATTTTAAGGCGCAAGGTAAACGTGTTTTTGAATTAGAGAAAAAACAAATTTATTCTAAGGCTCAGGGTGATAAAGCAAGGGCAGCTATCATACAGGCAGACGCACAATTGGCGAGCGCCAGATCAGAACTTGAAAAAGCAAAACAGGCGCTAGGTGTAAAAGGGGATAAAAACCCAAAACTACGTTCAGCTCTGGTAAAACTTAAAAAAGCTCAGATTGATTTATCACGAACAACTATTCTTGCGCCATCACACGGTGGTATCACTAATCTGAAAATTGATGATGGCCACTATGCAAGTGTTGGTGCGCCATTGATGACGTTTATTGAAGTGGATAATGTATGGATAAAAGCAAATCTTCGTGAAAACAGTATCGCTAATGTCGAAGTAGGCACACCGGTTGACTTCATTCTTGATTCAGCGCCGGGTAGCGTCTTTCAAGGTAAAGTCAGCAGTATGGGCTTTGCCGTGAGTCATGAAAAAGGCGGTGCTATCGGTGATCTTGAATCGATCGAAAGCAGCGCAGGCTGGTTGCGTGATGCGCAGCGTTTTCCTGTTTATGTAACTTTTGATGTTGAAATGACAAAAGGTTTATTACGTTTGGGTGGACAGGCGGATGTACAGTTTTACTCTACCGGTAACTGGCTGATTAATTCTTTGGGCTGGGCATGGATTCGAATATTAAGTTTATTCTCTTTTGTTTATTAGTCTGTCTTTATTGATCTGTCTTTATTAAGTTGCAGTTATCTAATCCACAACAGATAAGAGCGCTACGTTATGCAGTCGGCGTAACTATCGCTGCAGCGTTGGCGTTTGGCATTGCCTGGCCGCTGTCTTTTTTGTTTCCTGTTCTATCTGCAGTCTTTCTTGCGCTACCACTGCCAAAACTAACTTTGCAACAAGGTTTCCGCAATATGCGAGATACTTTGTTTGCATTTGCTGTCGGTTATATCTTTACCATGTTTATACTGCCGCACACGGTAATCTATATTCCACTTCTGGCACTGGCTTTATTTCATACCTACTACCATTTAAATCGTGGTGGTTCATTCTGGCTAGTGCTGATGTTATTGATTAACTTATTATTGATGCCGATGCTGGCAGGTTTGAGTGAAGGCCTGGCTATCGGTGTCGTATCCGGTCTGGTTGGATCTAGCTGGTTAACAATTTGTCTATTGTGGCTTGCTCATTATCTGGTGCCGGATGCTCCAGACGATCCTGCAATGTCCCCGAAAGCACAAGCTGCTTCTGGCTACCAACCAGCTTATTCACCACTAGCTGCTGTGTTTGCTTTAAAAAGTACAATCGTGGCGTTACCGATAGCGATTCTGTTTATTGCCAATAACTGGACCAGTCAGATACTAGTCATGGTGTTTGCGGCAATATTTACCTTGTCACCTAATTTGGACAAGGGAGTAGAAGCTGGTATGAATTCAATCAAATCAACGCTGATTGGTGGCGGTATCGCTTTTTTTATATACTGGTTATTGGTCGCAGTACCTGAATATCATTTTTTGATCTTACTCATGTTTATAAGCAGCCTTGGTTTTGGAATAGCAATTAACTCTGGAAATGCGCTGGCTAAGTACCTACCTTCAGCAATGGTAGCGATGATAATTCTGGTTAACAGTAGTCTGGCTGAAGGCGCAGATTTTTCAGAGAACTTTGTACTACGTATTTTATTTATTTCAATGGCAGCAATTTATGTGGTTACGATGTTGCGTGTTCTTGATGCCTTTTGGCCAAAACCAATGGTTGTAGGTTCAAAGCTATAAGTTTCAAGGTTCTTGTTTTAAACTTGCAACTTAAAACTTTTTACTTAAAACTCTCTTCCATATGATAAAGCTTTTAACAATTATTAGTCTCGTCTTTCTTGTCGGTTGTTCAACCTCGCCGCCAAAAAACATCGATAATATCTGTGATATTTTTTATGAGAAAGATGACTGGTATGACGACTCCAAAGACAGTTTTGAACGATGGGGGGTGCCGATACAGGTTCAGATGGCAATTATCCATCAGGAGTCTAGTTTTAAACACGATGCAGAAACTGAAATGGAGTATTTTTTGTGGGTTATTCCAATTGGTCGCAAATCATCAGCTTATGGTTATGCGCAGGTTAAAGATGACACCTGGGACTGGTATATAAAATCAACGCATAATTGGGGCGCTGACCGCGACGACTTTGAAGACGCCACTGACTTTATCGGCTGGTATGGAAAAGTTACTTACGATAAATTAAAAATCTCTAAGTGGGATGCAAAGAATCAGTATCTTGCTTACCACGAGGGGCACGGTGGTTATAAAAGAAAAACCTATAACAAGAAACCATGGCTGATTAAAGTTGCAGCGAAAGTAGATAAAAATGCCCGCAAATACGCCGGGCAGTTGAAGAAGTGTGAGGAAGATTTGAACTCGGGCTGGTGGTTCTGGTAATGGTCACTTATTGAGTCAAAGCTGACGGTGGGCATCTGAGAGAATTCGCGGAATCTTGTTCCGCGAACAGCGTCTAAATTTAAAGTAAAAAGCCTAAATTATGGAATACGTGAAGGTCGTTAGTGGCCGCCGAAAGTGGAAGTCCAATAGTAGAAGCATGCAAGCACCAATATGACTAATAAAACAATCGCCGGCGTTTCACGTGAGCAACGTTTATCTGATGAAGGTCTGGCTCGTCTTGAAAAAACACCTTAGATTTGGCGAAAAAATCAGCACAAAAGTTTTGCATCAATGGATTAAACTCTACGGTGATGATGCCCGTGTTTTACTGAAAAAATATAATTATGATCTTTAATTGTTAGAAATTTGAGATATATCAAAATAGTGGGACCAGATTTAGTTTAAAAAGGTAGAATCAAACTTTATATTTTTTATAAGGGATAAACGTAGTGAAAAGGGTGACATCAATGCAAGCGTGGGAAGGTGATACAAATTGTCTTAATTGTGCTATTCGTAGTACGGCACTGTTTAGTGGTCTGACCGCGCAGGACTTTGAGAAAATTCATGACCCTGTTGAGCAAGTTACGTTAAAGCCGGGTGAATTACTCTATAAAGTCGGCGATACCGGGCATCACCTTTTTACGGTACGCAGTGGTTTAATCAAGCTGGTTCAGTACTTGCCGGATGGTACGCAACGAATCGTTCGCCTGGTAAAAAGTACCGACGTCCTTGGGCTTGAGGTGTTGGTTAATTCGCAATACGAACATGAAGCAGTTGTCTTACGCACAACTGAATTGTGCCGTTATCCTAAAGAAGCCGTTATTCAATTAAGCCAGACCAACCCTGTGTTACATAAAGACTTGATGGCGCAGTGGCAGCGAGCGTTAACCGACGCTGACGCATGGTTAACAAAGCTTTCGACAGGAGCGGCTAAAAAGCGTATGGCTAATCTGCTGATTCGTCTGCGTGAAAAGGGCGCAGATGAGTGTTACTTGTTTAGCCGGGAAGATATGGGCTCAATATTGAGCATCACTATCGAAACAGCAAGTCGTACAATCTCTGAATTCAAGCGCTTAAAACTGATGACGGAAATTCGTCCTAATCATTTTTATCTAGATATTGAAGGTCTGGAAGCAATTATAGCCAGCTGATTTCTAAAGCAGCTTACTCTTAGCTGCTTTATCTCATTATTTACCTATTTTATTTAAGGTTATATCTTAATAAAAGTTATGCCGATAACATGACTTTTATCAATGAGTATATTAGTAAGTACTTATAAAATACTGGAATGTATTTAATTTTATAGGGTAAAAAAATGCTTACTACAAATAAATTTGTCAGACATCAAATCATATTTACCGGTTTGATATTGGTTTTATCAACAGTTTTCTCAGTTGTTGCTTCTGCCGGTACTTCAGGTGCGCAAGCATCAGAAGAGCTGAAGCAGCGAGCACAGGCTTCAAAGCAGGTGGCGCAACAGTTCGTGAAGCAGTTAGGTGGTCATCTTAAAAAGGAAATGAAAGCCAATGGACCGGTGCAAGCAATTAAAGTATGTAAGGACATTGCACCTGGTATAGCGAATCAGCTTTCGATAGAAAATGGCTGGAGCGTATCACGCGTATCAAACAAAGTGCGTAATCCATCATCAGGAATTCCAGACCAATGGGAAAGCGAAGTATTGGCAGAATTTGAAGCACTTGCAGCAAAGGGTGAAAAATATTCAAGTATGAAGAAGGCGGTAGTTGTTGATGAAAATGGAAAGTCCTATTTTCGTTTTATGAAGCCGATTCCAGTTAAGCCAGTTTGTTTGAGTTGTCACGGTGGAAAAGAAGATGTTTCTGTTGTGGTAAACGCAGAGTTGGAAAAGCAGTATCCTTTCGACAAAGCGAATGATTACAAAGTTGATGAACTGCGTGGTGCCATCAGTATAAAGCAGCCCATGGATATTCCGTTAAAGAAAAAGTTTTAGTCAGTTTTAGATTTAACCCATCTAAAACCTAAACAGTTAACTGGAAAATACTATGAGTTCTACTGAGAGCCTTTATTTTCGCTTTGGTGGCGAGCCTGTTTTGCGTGAGTTTGTTGACCACCTTTATGGTTTTATGGAAATACTGCCTGAAGTTGCTCACGTCAGAGAGATGCATTCGGAAGATCTGTCTCACGCGCGTAAACGTTTATTTATGTTTTTAAGTGGTATGTTAGGTGGGCCGGCATTATATGCGGAAGCATTTGGCCATCCGCGTCTTCGCCGCAAACATCTGCATTTTGGCATCGGTAACAAAGAACGTGATCAGTGGATGCTCTGTGCACAGCGTGCGGTTAAACAACTGGATGTTCCTGGTCACATCGGTGAAGAGTTGCTTAAGAGTTTGTGGGTAATGGCAAATCATCTACGCAATAAAGATGAGCAAGATTGTCTTACCCCAAAATTTGACAACCTGGATCGTCGCAATGTTAGATGAATTAACTCTGGCCGCTGCATTTATGATTGGTCTGTTAGGATCAACACATTGTATTGGTATGTGTGGCGGCATCGTTGGTGCGCTGACTATGGGGTTGTCAGATTCAACACGACAATCACCATTAAAACTGCTGCCTTACCTGTTTACCTATAATGCAGGGCGTTTATTCAGTTATTCATTAGCGGGTTTAATCATCGGCTTATTAAGCAACTCGATGAGCGGATTTTTTCAAGTTGGCAGTTTTCCTATCGGTGGTATCGTCGGTGGACTGTTTATGGTTGCACTGGGTATATATATCGGTGGCTGGTTACAGACGATGAAATACCTTGAACAGTTGGGTGGATATTTCTGGCGATTAATAGAGCCCGTAGGTCGACGCTTCATGCCAGTAAACTCTCCCGTGAAGGCACTTGGTCTGGGTTTTATATGGGGCTGGTTGCCCTGTGGTTTGGTCTATAGCACTTTAGCACTGGCAGCAACTTCAGGTGATGGTTTTCAGAGTGCGATGTTGATGCTGGCGTTCGGTGTTGGCACATTGCCAATGTTATTAGTGATGGGCGGCTTTGCTGAAAAACTGCAACGTTTTACCCGCCATAAATGGACGCGTTACGTTGCGGGTGCATTGTTAATTGCCTTTGGTGCAATGATATTAAGCAAAGCACTTAGCGGAGGACATATGGGGGCCAGTCATATGAGAGCCAGCCATATGAGCGCTGCTGAAATGAACGCGGTACAAATGAACTAGTCCAGCATGGAATGCAGCAGCAGATGAAATCAGATTAGTAGGCGATGCGCAGAGGTTATTTGTTGAACAGTTCTTTATGCTAACTGGCTAGCAAGGTAAATCTTGATTCCATATTTAGTGACAAAACCAAAGATACCTAGCCCTAATCCGACAAACAAAATCATCATTCCATAGCGACCGGCTTTAGATTCTTCCGCCAGTTTATAAACGATAAATAGCATATAGCTGATGCCAAAAGTAAGGCCTATCGTCAGTGAGATTTCAGTAAACTCTTTTTCGGTCATGATTCTTCATGGTCGTCTAGTCAGGGCGGTGCATTATAGTTTTGTTATATAGTGTTTAATGTAATCAATTTGGTATAGTAGCCACCATAGTCATTATAAAAATAAATAGCTGAACTTATGGATCCTCTTTCGCAAGCCGCTCTTGGCGCCAGTCTCTCTCAATCATTTGCAAACGACAGATCAAAGCAGGTAAGTGCTTTGGTCATTGGCGCGCTTGCTGGTATGGCACCTGATCTAGATGTATTAATTCGTTCGGCGAATGACCCTATGCTATTTTTGGAGTTCCACCGCCAGTTCACACATTCATTAATATTTATACCGATAGGCGCACTGATCTGTGCGTTGGTTTTTTATCCCTTTGCTACCTCTGCGTTGGTTAAATCGAAACTATCCTTTAAACAGATTTACCTGTTTTCATTTTTAGCTTACGCAACACATGGTCTGTTAGATGCGTGCACATCATATGGTACACAGTTATTGTGGCCCTTTTCGAATGAACGAATCGCCTGGAATACAGTATCGATTATTGACCCGCTGTTTACCGTGCCGCTCATCATTTTTATTGTAGTGGCGGCATATCGAAAAAATGCCCGTTATGCACAAATTGGATTTGTTTATGCCGTTGTGTTTTTGTGCCTGGGTATTATTCAATATCATCGTGCGGAAGATGCGGTTAACGAGTTAGCGCAGCAACGAGGACATCAAGTAGAAAGGATGCAGGTGAAGCCTAGTTTTGGTAATCGTCATGTCTGGAAAATGATTTATGAATATGATGGGCGTTATTATGTCGATGCAGTAAAACTGTTGCTAAATGTTGAATATATCACTGGTTCATCGATTCAGAAACTGGATGTTAAACGCGATTTCCCATGGTTGCCGGAAGATAGTCAGCAGGCAAAAGATATAGAGAGATTTCGCTGGTTTTCAGGTGACTTTCTTGCAGTAAGCCCACGCAATCCCAATCTTATTATGGACATGCGATATTCTTTTTTACCTAACCGCATAAATCCGATGTGGGGTATCGAGATTAATAAATATTACGTTGATGAAGGCGACATGGACGCGCATGTTTTTTATGAAATGAACAGTAGCCTTGATAATGAAACAAGGAAACGGTATCTGGAGATGTTGTTTTAAGTGTTAGTTTTCAGTGTTGCTTTATATCGATGCATTAAACGTTGCATAAAAAATTGCTGTAAATAATTACTTCGAAACGTTGCTTAATTGCTTCAGGAAATTGATGTATTCAGGTTTTCCCCATTCTCGTCCACCGATCGCCTGATATTTAACTTTACCTTTTGGGTTTATCAGAAAGGATGTTGGTAATCCGCGAGGTTTCCATGCTTCAGTTACCAGACCATCAACATCCATCAAACTATTTAGATCAACATCGATAGCACCTAAAAATTCAAAGATAGTATCTTCATCTTCAGCAGTATTAATCATTACGACCTGAAAATTTTTATCTTTCATTTCATCGGCTAGCTTTTGTATTGCCGGCATTTCTTCTCTGCAAGGGCCACACCAGCTCGCCCAAAAGTGCAGAAAAATCCAGCGACCTTTTGATTTACTTAATTCAAACTTTTCACCGTCGATATCGTCCAAGGTAAAGTTCTGTGCGGCGCCGATATCATAATGCCGGATGCCGAATGGTACCTTTACATCGCTGGCATTAATCAATGAGCTTGTGCATAAACTAACAGTAATAATGAAGAGTCTTAACGTTTGTGTAATATTCATTGCGCATCCTCGGCACAGAATAATTTATCTGTGGTAATTACTATCTTTTTACCCTGTTTGTTTTCGCCGGTAGCAAACACTGCGGTAATGCTTATCGGTTTATCGCTAAAAGGCAGTACGATATTGCCGCCTTCATGTTCATTGGGCACATAATCCAGCGTCTCAGGAATCAAGGTCCAACGAAACGTTGACTGTTTATTCAGTGGCATACCCATGTCTTGCCAGCGTTTTTTCCAGTAGTCGCGATGTTCACGTTTTATTGGTTTGCCGCCAGCGCTAAACTTCCAGTCGCTTAGGTTATGCCATATTATTTTGTTGCTGGTATTCAAAATACCAACGGTGATGAAACATTGTTTTTTTAGAATATCGCGCATCTCTTTAGGAAAGCCACGTGCCTCATAAAAAGAGCCCATCTGGTTAGGGGTTCTCGGGGTAAAGTCAATTTCCATCTCAGGTGTTTTGACAATTACTGGTTGTACTGCCTGCATGTTTGCGATGACTAGCAATAGGGGGATGATCTGAAGCATTATTGTCCCTTATTTATGTTTATCTAAAACTTGCTACGTTTATGGTATCAATGCCAAGATAAGCTTTAATGGTTATTTCACTGGTAGATTAGCATGGTCGCTGAATTATTAAACAATATATGGCTGGTATTTCTCGACACGGCTTTCTGGTTGTTAATCGGATTGCTTGCTGCGGGTATCATAAAATCTTTTATCTCCGAAGACACCATGCAGCGCTGGGTTGGCGGCCATGGTCTAGGTTCTATATTACGTGCCGCATTGTTTGGTGCGCCATTACCATTGTGTTCTTGCGGTGTCTTGCCCGCTGCTATCGGAATACATCGTGCCGGTGCTTCTAAAGAAGCGACAGTATCATTTTTAATTTCTACACCTGAGACCAGTGTTGATTCAGTTGCCGTCACTTACGCATTGATGGGACCAGTGATGACAGTGTTTCGACCGGTTGCAGCACTGGTTAATGCGGTTGGTACAGGTTTGTTGATTACTTTGCTCCCTGATGAGGAGCCCTCAAGCAAGAGTGTTGAAGCTAAAGCCACAAGCTGTTGCGCTACAGACAAACCTGTTGCAGAGCCAGTTAAAGCATCATGTTGTACCACAAAAATTGAAAAGATTGAATCTTCTTGCTGTTCTGAAAATAAAGAAGTATCAGTTGATAACAAATCAGAAAATTCAATATCGAAAAAAATCTGGCAGGTAATGTCTTATGCAGGTGCTGACTTACTGGATGATATTTCACAATGGATGGCAATCGGTATCGTACTGGCGGGTATCATGTTGACCTTTATACCACCGGACTGGTTAGCGCAGTGGGGTGGTGGTTTAACCGCAATGTTGGTTATGCTGGTCGTCGGTATACCTATGTATATTTGTGCGGTTGCTTCAACACCAGTGGCAGCAGGATTGTTACTCGCGGGTGTTTCACCGGGTGCAGTTCTAGTTTTTTTACTGGTCGGGCCTGCAACGAATATTGCCAGCTTTGCTTTGCTTAAAAATGAGCTTGGTTTAAAAGTAACGGTAGTGTACTTGTTGGGGTTATCGTTTTTTAGTTTAATGATGGGCCTGTCACTCGAGTGGTTGTTGCAAACACAGCAGTGGCAGGTTGAAGCAAATCTGGGTGAAGCACATGCGATGTTGCCAGACATGCTTTCCTGGGTAAGCGCCTTGCTGTTAATTTTTCTGGCAATTAAACCATTAAGACGAGCTGTGATTCCACGGTTAGGTTAAAAAATAGACTTGCGTTAACCGGTTGTGGTCGCCACCTATAACGAACGATCAGGATGTGGCATTTGTATTCCGCATACATCACAGAGTAGACATAGGGAATATTTTCAAACAGAGAAAAATCGAGTAAAAGCAGGCATTCAAAGCTTCTATACCAGTATCTAGTAAATTATTGAACATTGTGTGATGAATTGAGTCAATAACGATGAATATAGGGGGCGTGTTATGACTAATAATGTTGATCCTGTTTGTGGCATGACGGTGTCACAATCGAGTGAGCACTATTATCAGTATGATGGTAAGGAGTACAATTTCTGTAGTTCTGGGTGTCTGCAAAAATTCAAGTCATCGCCTAATCTATATCTGAACACTTCTCGACAACAGGGTAACGATTGTCCGGATGACAGTTGCAGTTTGTCATCAACAACATACACCTGCCCGATGCACCCTGAAGTAGAACAGATGGCTCCGGGATCCTGTCCTAAATGTGGTATGGCACTAGAGCCCAAAGGTTTACCCGCTGTAGAAACCAAAGTTGAATACACCTGCCCGATGCATCCGGAGATTATTCAGGATCATCCGGGAAGCTGCCCTAAGTGCGGCATGGCGCTGGAGGCCAAAACAATCACGAGCGAAGAAAAAAATGAAGAGCTGATCGACATGACAAAGCGCTTCTGGATCAGTTTAGTTCTCGCGATACCGGTTTTTCTGTTGGCAATGATTGCTGATATTGTGCCTGCGCTGTTACCCGATGGGTTGTCTATGCAATCAGTGCAGTGGATTGAGTTTATGCTAGCGACACCTGTGGTTCTCTGGGGCGGCTGGCCGTTTTATATACGTGCTGTTCAGTCGGTGAAAACCTGGAACCTGAATATGTTCACCCTGATTGGTCTAGGTGTTTCAGTCTCCTGGATCTATAGCGTGGTGGCGTTGCTGTTGCCTGGCATATTTCCGCCAATAATGCAGATGGAAGATGGGCTGGTCGACGTATATTTTGAAGCTGCCGCAGTTATCACCACGCTAGTTTTATTAGGACAAGTGCTCGAGTTACGTGCGCGTAGCCAGACCAATGCTGCAATAAAAATGTTATTAGGTCTCGCACCTAACACTGCACGAATTGTGCGTGACAATGGCGACGAAGAAGAGATTCCATTAGAACAGGTGGTCGTTGGTGACGTATTGCGAGTGCGTCCTGGCGAAAAAATACCTGTTGATGGTACGGTAACCGAAGGTAATTCCTCAGTAGATGAATCCATGGTGACGGGTGAGCCGATTCCTGTTGAAAAGAATCAGGGCGAGCATGTTATTGGAGCCACTGTAAATGGTACCGGTAGTCTGCTCATGCGTGCTGAAAAAGTGG
The DNA here is from genome assembly GCA_030595325.1 of Gammaproteobacteria bacterium. Classification (GTDB taxonomy): domain Bacteria; phylum Pseudomonadota; class Gammaproteobacteria; order SZUA-229; family SZUA-229. Next base: position 19,681 of record JAUVDN010000032.1, read on the forward strand.
GCGCGGATACCTTGCTATCACAGATTGTTCATATGGTCGGTGAGGCACAACGCTCACGTGCTCCCATACAGAAACTTGCTGATACAGTTGCTGGTTTTTTTGTTCCAGCAGTGGTGTTAATTGCGATTACAACAATGACGGTTTGGGGGTTCTGGGGTCCCGAACCACGTCTTGCTCATGCCATCGTTAATGCCGTTGCAGTGTTAATTATTGCATGCCCTTGTGCACTGGGACTGGCAACACCCATGTCTATCATGGTGGGAACTGGCAAAGGTGCCACCATAGGCGTGTTGATCAAAAATGCAGAAGCACTGGAAACGCTGGAAAAGGTTGATGTTCTGGTTGTTGATAAAACAGGCACGCTGACTGAAGGAAAACCGAAGTTAGTATCAGTTCGGTCAGTTGCAGGTTTTGATGATGATGAAATTCTACAACTTGCAGCAAGTCTTGAACGTGTTAGTGAGCACCCGCTAGCTGAAGCGATTGTTCAAGGTGCAATAGAAAAAAACATTCAACTGATGACGACTCTGGATTTTGAGTCGGTGACCGGTAAAGGTGTTACAGGGCATGTTGATGGACATCGTGTTGCGCTAGGCAATATTAAATTATTACAGAGTCTATCAATTGATGCTGGTGGATTATCTGAACAGGCTGATTTGAGACGTGTGGGTGGACAGACTGTGATGTTGCTGGCAATTGATGGAAAAGCAGCGGGACTGATAGGTGTGGCTGATCCCATCAAGGACTCGTCACAGGAAGCCATAAATGATTTACATAAAGCTGGCGTTAACGTTGTGATGCTAACAGGTGATAGTAAAACAACGGCACAAGCGGTTGCTAATAAGCTGGGCATTGACCGGGTTGAAGCCGAGGTATTGCCAGATCAAAAGGCCAGTATTGTTAAACAATTACAGGCTGAAGGAAAAATTGTAGCCATGGCAGGTGATGGTATTAATGATGCGCCGGCACTGGCGCAGGCTCATGTCGGTATCGCTATGGGTACCGGCACGGATGTTGCAATGGAAAGTGCCGGTGTAACTTTGGTTAAAGGCGATCTTCGCGGCATCGTTCGTGCACGACGACTTAGTCATACGGTTATGAATAATATCCGGCAGAACCTGTTTTTCGCTTTTATCTACAACTCACTAGGTGTGCCGGTTGCCGCAGGCGTGTTATACCCCATGTTCGGTTTATTGCTGTCCCCCATGCTTGCAGCGACAGCGATGAGTTTTAGTTCAGTATCGGTGATTGTGAATTCATTACGGTTAAGAAGTGCAAAATTGTAAAATAAATAACGACATTCAAAATTTCCATCTCAATAGACCAATCCACCACAAAGCGGAAATTTAGCGGATTCTAATATAGAGTCAGGAATTAGCTAAAACGGACATTGAAAAAATAGGCTTTTTCATGGATTCTTTGAATAAACCCTGCCTATGTAGTAACATATCTACTATAAAGCTATAGGGGTAATTATTATGTCGATCACAATAAGCAGTCGCAAATTTAATCAAGACGCAAGCGGCGCGAAAAAAGCCACGAAACAGGGCCCTGTTTTTATTACAGATCGCGGTCACACTGCGCATGTCCTTTTATCTTTTGAAGATTATGAGAAATTAGCCGGTGGACTTTCATTGTTAGATGCCATTGCTCAAACGGACGATGCAGACTTTGATTTTGAGCCATCAAAGCTAACCGGTACGTTGCATACACCAGCCGATTTATCTTGATGTACTTGCTTGATACAAATGTAATTTCAGCACTACGCCGTCCAGATAAAGCAGAGCCTCTTTTAAGAGAGTGGGCAGCCAGTGTTCCTGTCAGCCGATTTTATTTATCGGTCATAAGTATTCTTGAAATAGAACACGGTGTGTTGCTGAAACTGCGTAAAGATAAAAAGCAAGGTGCTTTGCTACGTGCCTGGGTTGATGATGAAGTATTACCTCGTTTTGAGGGGCGGATTTTACCGATTGACATTGATGTGGCTTTGCAATGCGCCAAGCTTCATGTACCAGACCCACAGCCAGAACGTGATGCATTAATTGCTGCTACAGCGCTGGTACATAAATTAACGGTTGTAACCAGAAACGTAAACGATTTCCTACCCACGGGTGTTCAGGTATTGAATCCCTGGGTGAAAAGTGAATAGACAAACTCTTCGTTGAAAAAATTTAAAGTGATTATTTTACATAAGGAGTCGTTAAAAATTTGCGTCTTAACGCTCTAGTTCACCACATAGGCGATATTGGTGAAATGACGCTGAAGACTAATAATCAGAGCAAAGCAGACCTTAAGAAAATAGTCGTGACCGAGTATTTACGGCCGATACTGTTGAAAAACTCTAAAATCACATAAAGCCAATTTCTCATCTAATTTAAATTTTCACAAAAATATAACTTAAATATAGCTTATAAGTTAGTGTGCGAATTTCTGCTGTGAGATCGACTTCGTGTTGTGCCTACCCGTACCTAAAAACATAAAACCTATTAAAGAAGCTTAAATATTTTTTACAGCTACTAAAAAAGAGTTTTTCAACAGTATCGACCCAAAGCAGACTGTTAGAGAATGCTAAAAAAGGGCTGGTTTTGATGTCTGTAAAACAATTTTAAACCAGTATTATTAATTGAAATTCAGAATAAAAATAAAAATACAATGGATGATTGTTTTGCTGATGGCAATGTTTGGGTGAACCGTTGGTCGGACAATAGTGTTTATTCTTTCTGTGCTTGATATGTATCAAAGCAGGTCGTTTCCTAATGATTAACCTTAATTACATAATGTATGCGCCTTGTGTTGGTGGGTCGTATGTGTAGTGGAACTAACTGGTTAGAAGCAGAGGGAAAGGTTTTGTGTTTAGGATTCTTTGGTTTAACTTGGGTTAGAAAGGGTGTTTATAGTTCCTATGCTCGTCAAGCATAAATAAAGGTGGTGCTGAATAGTTACAAAAAATAATATTTAATAGGAGAGAAAATGAAAAAAATTATTGTTACGTTATTTGCATTACCTCTGGTAAGCATTGCTACATCAACAATGGCCGCATCATGGCATTATGATTTTAACCCGGGAGAAGATGTCTCCCAGCTCACCTTTTTTAATCTCACCCAACAACTACCAATTCCAACCTCCCCGACCTACATCCTGAACGGCAGCCTCGAGATGCATATTCCCAACAATAAGTCCTATGATCTGGCCTCATGGGTGAACCTAGATGCCCCCAGACTGTATCGCGATGTTATGAGTGAGGCATTTACACTTGAAACGAAATTTGATACGACAGCAAGCACACACACTTATTTGAGTGGTATCTTCCTCTATAACACAGCGGGTGGAATTGATGCTAACGATTTGATTTTTGGTGCCAATACGAATTCCCTTAAGATCGATCAGGGCATACCGACTAATCACTCCGGCCCTTTTGCCTGGACTGGTATTGGAGCCTATGCGGATCTCTACCTGCAGGTTGTTCATGATGGATCAAGCAATTACAACTTTTCCTATAAATTGGCAGACGCAGACCCATGGACACTGCACGCGTCCCTGTCCGGATATTCTTTTGACTCCTTAGGCCTAATTACCAAGACATGGTATAACCCTTCTGCGGGGTATCCCGAGGTGATTGTCAATTATGATTATCTCGACTACAACGCTGTGGTGCCCATCCCAGCAACAGTTTGGTTATTTGGTTCGGGTCTTATTGGTTTGATTGGTGTTGCTAGACGAAAGAAAACTTAACGATTAAATATTAATCACTAGCGGCTTCTTCGGAAGCCGTTTTTGTTTGTGTTGTGCGTCCGTTATTGGCCGGTAAATGCTCGGACAGTACAAATAAGCGAAGGGGCGTTAATGATTGCACAGGGGGGGGGATCTTAATGCCTTCTTTGAAAATGAGTTATGTTTTACATAAACGACATTCAAAATTTCTACCTCAATCGACCCGTACACCACATAAGAAGTACTGGAGAAATATTGCCTGGCAGTGAAAAAATCGATAAAGCGGACACTTGAAAGCTTAAAATTGTCACATCAAATGATACTTTTAACGGTCAATCTGTTCTTTTTAATTACAAGGGTTATTTATCATGGTTATGTTGATATCCCTATGGTTTGGCAACATTTGAATTATACAAATATCCTTATCTGACTTCGGTAAATGTGTAGTAA
>JAUVDN010000008.1 GCA_030595325.1 Gammaproteobacteria bacterium
TAATGTTTATGTTCCTTACGACGCCTACCCGCCTTCTGCGTAATAACCCCCTGAATAACATCCTGCCCGGGAATCTCAACGGTATCGTATAGGTCATTCAATGGCTGCAGGTAATACTTATCATCAACGATGCGTAACTGACGAAATATATACTCATTTTTAACCTCTGCCATAACATAACAGCCATCACGTATCGCGCCTGCTGGATCTATAATAATTACCGCACCCTCAGCAAATTCAGGCAACATGCTGTCACCTAAAACCCGCAATGCAAACGGCTCACTTGCTGCGCAACCACCACTGGAATCCATAAAAGCACCTAATACAATTGTAAATATTAAATCTATTATACCTGTCTAATACTGGCTAGGCACTGATGCAGCCCTTTTTATTACAGCGATTACAAAGCTATTTAGTGTTCATACTTGTGTCAGGAAAACCCCTCATAACAAGTTCTTTTATCTCTTTTACAGCGTCATGGTAAAAAAGTCCGCAACGCTAGCGCTAATGCATTGCGACATATTCATGAAGCGTAGCCTTGAAACGTGGTTACGTAACATAACCTTGAAAACATGAATATTTGACATCAAATAACGCAGTAAAACCCACTATTTGGGGATATATTGCTGAAATTATGAGCCATTTGGGGTAACCTCGCAAACCTGAAAAGAGCTGGCTTGAAAGATAAATCTGCCAATTCCGTGCAAATATCGGAACTATCATTTCGGAATCATCATTTATTGATATCGCCGATTGTGTAACAACCTTAATTACAGGTTTACACTGACAAAGAAGTAGCCGAAGAACGGCATAAATAATAAAGAACAAGATTAAAAATCAAAATATAACCTCTGAGGATTATTATGAGCAAAATGAACGCATTTTATGCACAGTCTGGTGGTGTTACAGCAGTTATCAACGCATCAGCATGCGGTGTTATTGAAACAGCACGTAAGCACAAAGACAAGATTGGTAAAGTATATGCTGGCGCAAGCGGCATCATCGGTGCGTTAACCGAAGAGCTTATAGACACAAGTAAAGAAACTAAGACAACCATTGCTGGTTTACGCAGCACACCATCTGGTGCCTTTGGTTCATGTCGTTTCAAACTAAAAAGTCTGGAAGATAATAAAGCTGAATACGAACGTTTAATCGAAGTTTTTAAAGCACACAACATCGGTTACTTCTTCTACAACGGCGGCGGCGACTCTGCTGATACATGTTTGAAGATTTCTCAAATCGGTAAGAAGATGGGTTACCCTATCACTGCTGTTCACGTACCTAAAACTGTTGATAACGATTTACCTATCACTGACAACTGTCCTGGTTTTGGTTCAGTTGCAAAATACATCGCGGTTTCAACATTAGAAGCAAGTTACGACGTAGCTTCTATGTGTAAAACATCTACTAAAGTATTCGTCCTTGAAGTTATGGGTCGTCACGCTGGTTGGATTGCTGCTGCTGGCGCAATGGCTTCTACAGAAGCTCACGAAATTCCAATCGTTGTATTGTTTCCTGAAGTTAAGTTTGACCAGAAAAAATTCCTGGATAACGTAGACGCAAAAGTTAAAAAATTCGGTTACTGTACTGTTGTTGTTTCTGAAGGTGTTGCTTGGCCAAACGGTAAGTTCCTTGCTGAAACTGGTCTTAAAGACGCGTTTGGTCACAGCCAACTTGGTGGTGCAGCTCCAGTAGTTGCTGAAATGATTCAAGCTAAACTTGGTCACAAATACCACTGGGGTGTTGCCGACTACATGCAACGTGCAGCGCGTCACATTGCATCTAAGTCTGACGTTGAACAAGCATACGCAACCGGTAAAGCGGCTGTTGAATACGCAATTAAAGGTCATAACTCTGTTATGCCTGCGATTAAACGTATAAGCAACAAACCTTACAAGTGGAAAGTTGAAATGGCGCCACTGAGTAAAGTGGCTAACGTTGAGAAGATGATGCCTAAGAGCTTTATCTCTAGAGACGGTTTCGGTATTACTAAAAAGTGTCGCGAATACTTAGAACCATTAATCCGTGGCGAAGACTACCCTGCGTACAATAAGAACGGTTTACCAAAATACGTTCAACTGAAAAAAGTTATGGTCACGAAAAAGTGCCCAGACTTTAAAATCAAGTAAAACGCTAAAACAATGCCTGCTTCATGAAAACATGAGCAGGCATTTTTTTTAAGTAAATCGTAGAAATATAAAGCGAGGTAATAAAATGAAATTAATATTATTAGGTGGTCCAGGTGCAGGTAAAGGCACACAAGCTGGATACATCACAAAGAAATTCAACATCCCTCAGATATCTACTGGTGACATGTTACGTGCAGCTGTAAAAGCAGGCACAGCGATGGGTCTTGAAGCCAAAAAAGTAATGGATGCCGGTGGCCTGGTGACAGACGAAATTATTCTTGGTTTAGTCAAAGACCGTATCGCTGAAGATGACTGTAAAAACGGTTTCCTGTTCGATGGTTTTCCACGCACCCTGCCACAGGCTGATGCATTAAAAGACCAAGGTGTTGAAATTGATGGCGTTGTAGAGATCGACGTTGATGATTCTGAAATCATTAAACGTATGTCTGGCCGTCGCGTGCACCTTAACTCTGGTCGTACCTATCATGTCACTTTCAACCCGCCAAAAGTGGAAGGAAAAGATGACGAAACCGGTGAAGATCTGATCCAGAGAGACGATGATCAGGAAGAAACGGTTAAGAACAGACTTGATGTATATCATGACCAGACTGAGCCACTTATCACATACTACACCGACTGGTCTAAATCAGGCGAAGCAAACTCACCGAAATATCATCATATTGCTGGTATCGGCGGTGTTGAAGATATTAGAGATTCCATCTTTAAAGCATTAGAAAGTTAAACTTTTCGATGCTTAACTATTAGATAAACAATCACAAAATCAATTCTTAAACTTATGGAGACTAAATGATGTCTACTGAACTACTAATCGCACTGGCGTGTTCCCTGCTCGGAATAGCTTATGGTGTATTCACAACTTTTAACGTACTTGCTAAACCAATGGGTAATGAAGCCATGGTAAAAATTCAGCAAGCTATTCAGGAAGGCGCACAAGCCTATCTGAAACGCCAATATACCGCTATCGGTATGGTCGGTATCATCGTCTTCTTCGTCATCATGTTTGCTTTAAATGCAACCACTGCTGTTGGTTTTGCTATCGGTGCAATCTTCTCTGGCCTTGCTGGCTTTATCGGCATGAACGTATCGGTTCGTTCTAACTCACGTACTGCAGAAGCTGCACGTGATGGTATCGCACCAGCACTGGACATCGCCTTTAAAGGCGGCGCTATCACCGGTATGTTAGTAGTTGGCCTGGCACTTCTAGGTGTTGCCGGTTACTACGGCATCCTGATAGCGATGGGATTTGAAATGAATGAAGCCCTACACTCTATGGTTGGTCTGGCATTCGGTGGTTCATTGATCTCAATCTTCGCTCGATTAGGCGGCGGTATCTTCACTAAAGGCGCGGATGTTGGTGCTGACATCGTCGGTAAAGTTGAAGCCGGCATTCCAGAAGATGACATACGTAACCCTGCGGTAATCGCAGATAACGTTGGCGACAACGTAGGTGACTGTGCAGGCATGGCAGCTGACCTGTTTGAAACATACGCAGTAACACTGATTGCTACAATGTTGTTAGGTGGCCTGTTACTTAAAGATGCTGGCGAACTTGCCGTGACCTACCCTCTAATGCTGGGTGGTATCTCAATCATCACATCGATCATCGGTACTTTCTTCGTGAAAACATCTGATGGCGGCAAGATTATGAATGCACTGTACAAAGGCACCGCTATCTCAGCGATTCTTTCAGCTATCGCTTTCTACTTTGTCACTAACAGCATGATGTCAAATATCGAAGGTTATTCAGCAATGAACCTGTTCTATGCATCACTTATCGGTCTAGCACTGACCATGGTAATGATCGTTATTACAGAGTATTACACTGCAACTGAATATGGTCCGGTAAAAGGCATTGCTGCAGCTTCACTAACAGGTGATGGTACTAACGTAATCGCTGGTCTTGGTCTCTCTATGAAATCAACAGCAGCACCTGTACTGGCTGTTTGTGCCTCTATTTGGGGTGCTTATGAACTAGCTGGTCTATACGGTATTGCTGTTGCAGCAACCGCTATGTTATCAATGACAGGTATTATCGTAGCACTTGATGCCTACGGCCCTATCACTGACAACGCTGGTGGTATCGCTGAGATGGCTGAACTTCCAGAAGACGTTCGTAATACTACTGATGCACTTGATGCGGTTGGTAACACAACGAAAGCGGTAACTAAAGGTTATGCGATTGGTTCTGCCGGTCTTGCAACTTTAGTACTATTCGCTGATTACACCAATACACTTGCAGCTGATGGCAAGGCCACTTCTTTTGATCTGTCTAATCATATGGTCATCATCGGTCTGTTTATCGGTGGTTTGATACCTTACCTATTCGGCGCGATGGCGATGGAAGCGGTTGGCCGTGCAGCTGGTGGTATCGTGAATGAGGTACGCCGTCAGTTCAAAGAGATGCCTGGTATCATGAACAGAACGCAGGAACCTGACTATTCAAAAGCGGTAGACATGCTAACAAAAGCAGCCATTAAGGAAATGATGATTCCATCTATTCTACCGATCGCTGCACCTATCGTTGTTGGCTTAACACTTGGCGCTGAAGCATTAGGCGGCATGCTGATTGGTACTATCGTTACTGGTCTGTTTGTTGCTATATCTATGACTACCGGTGGTGGTGCATGGGATAACGCTAAGAAATACATCGAAGATGGTAATCACGGTGGTAAAGGTTCTGATGCGCATAAAGCAGCAATTACTGGTGATACTGTAGGCGACCCGTACAAAGATACAGCGGGCCCTGCGATTAATCCATTGATCAAAATTATCAACATTGTTGCGTTGATGATGATTCCTTTGCTGTAACAGTAACGGATAAAGTTACATCCTAAGAGCCGGGTCACATTGTGACCCGGCTTTTTTGTGCCCTACTATTATGTTCATTCGAAAAATAAACCTTCGTTACAACAAATGACAAATATCAAATTTTGGAAAACAGTGCTGGCAAGTTAACCAATAACAGCTGCTACTTTGCTGCTACTCTGCTGTATCCCTATGTGCCATTTTTCTTGTATGGACGGCAAATCTTCTGAAGATAACCTCCTTCGCTTCACGTGCTTTTACTCTTTATTATCTTTTACAGTGCGTCGTGGCACTGGTTGTCAGTTATCACCATCACGACCACAAATGGCGTCATCTACACCGCGCTTATTTTTCATTCATTGGAAAAATACCTGCCCTCATTGTTATGTTTGCTATTCCCGCTGAATAAACACCACAATAATGAATATATAAATTGATTCTAATCAAGATGGTTGTTGCTCAGAATATCTAATATGAAGGTCAATACAAAAAAGAGAGATTTATATGCCAATAGCACATCACCCATTAATAGAAGAATTTGCAGAACACAGAGATACTATTCACGAGCTAAAAATGAACAACGCACATTTTCGTCGTCTGGCTCACGAATATGAAGGTATCGACAAATCTATTTTTCGAGCAGAACAGGGTATCGAAGTTGTTAACGATGCCTACCTTGACAGTATTAAAAAGGAACGTCTGCACTTGAAAGACCTCATCTATAGCATGCTGAGAACCAAATAAGCTGTCATCAACATCATCACAGAGAATCGATATGCCATACCAGGTAAACACTGCTCAACTGCTAAGACTACGTAAGGAACTTACAGATAGAATATCTGCAATCGAAGCAGATATTCATCATAAAAAAGAACCCGTTGAAAAAGACTTTGCTGAACAGGTAACACAACGCGAAAATGACGATGTTTTAATAGCTATTGATGATGAAGCACAGCAGACGGTCATGATGATCGATGCGGCGCTCGATCGCATAAAAGAAGGTAGCTATGGCATTTGCAATGTATGCAATGAAAAGATACCCGATCAGCGTCTCGCAGCATTACCCTATGTAATTACCTGCATCGACTGTGCTGATTGATGCTGAATAAAACTGCAAAATAATGTTTTAACTTTGGCTTTCGGCCATGAGCTGACTTTCAAGAACTATAAGTATTAGGCCGCAAAAAACGCAACTAAAAACATATGCTTTTAGTTCCTTCTCCCTTTGGGATGCCTACATGGATGTAGGTAGTTCGACAAAGCAGGAGCACTTGTCTAGAAGGTTAGGATGAGGGTGTTTTTAACGATACCTCACCCCAGCCCTCTCCCAAAGGGAGAGGGTGCTTAAAGTGATAACTTTTTATCTGAGTTCATCTGTATACAAATATATTTTGTTCTTTTTACGTTCTTCACGTACTAACATTTTTAGTTTGTTTCCGGGAGCAACTGAAATCATATCTCCGGCTTTTATAGGTGTGTATGACTGTGCGCGACGACAATTTACTTCAACAAAACCACGCATACTTTTGATACTTCTACCGTAGGGCGCAGCTATAGAGCAGCCGCTGCAACAGCGCCTGCTTTTAGAAAGTTACGACGAGACTAATTCTGTTTTAGGTTGTGATGTGGACATCCAGGTGAATGAGTATGATTAGACATACGGCAAAGCGCCTTAATTAAATTATATAGAAATATATAGTTTATTTTGTCCCATTTAATACCGTCTTCAGAGTGAGTGTTTTATTATAAGTTCAAATTCAAGGCTATGTATTTCTGGTATCATGCTTTCAATTATTAGAACTAATCAAATTACACAATGAAAAATCGATATCTCCTCCTAATCACGCTCATAACACTATTTTCCTTCAGTACTAATTCTCTGGCCGCATTTAAAGATTCACGAGACGAAAAATGGGAATTCTTTCTAGTTCCACAGTACACAAATGATGTAACGCTTGAGTCCAGTGCCGGCGCTAAAGTCAGTATTAATGAGCGTACAAGCCTGGGGTTTGGACTGGGTTACAATGTGAACAAACACATTGAACTTAGTTTGTTATTTTCATCCAGCAGCACACATTACACCGCCACGCTAATCCCTGAAGATGCCCCTGCAAACCCTGTTCAAGGTTCGTCCAATTTATATATAAGCACCATCGATTTTGGTTTTACTTTTAATTTATTAAGCTCAGCGTTTACACCCTATGTATCCGCCAATATTGGTTCCAGTTATATTGATTCAGGCGTCCCTACCGGTGAGATTGGCAGCGGCTGCTGGTATGACTATTGGTATGGCTATATATGTACGCCAGTAGCCATTACGAAGACAACAACAGAACTTAATTATGGTGTTGGCGCAGGACTGCGCTATGACTTTAACCGTAAAATTTATATAAAAGGTGGCGTGACCCATAACATCATCGATTTTAATACTGAACACACGCCTGATTTCGTCACCTATCAATTCTTCATGGGCTTCATGTTCTAAAACCCTTAGCGTTTCAAAGGTTAGCTTTATTCCACATTCAAGCCTTAAACAGAGTCATAAATAAAACGTGACTCTGCATTTTTCTGCTTATCCTTTACCATAGACTGAAACTAAACTGAGCTTCTGCAGTCCTAAACTCACCAATTATTACAAGAACTAACTATGAAATTTCCATTCGCACTATTCTTAGGCCTGCTTTTAAACCTGCTTTCTGGCCCGGCATTTGCCAGCAATCAACAAGAAACCGCCATTTTAGCCGGCGGTTGTTTCTGGTGCATGGAACCTCCCTTTGACAAGCTTGATGGTGTGATTTCAACGACTTCAGGTTACACTTCGGGTTTCAAGAAGAACCCGACATACAGAGAAGTATCAGCCGGTCATACCGGGCACACAGAGGCCATTGAGGTCGTCTTTGATCCAGCTAAAATTACTTACCCTGAATTGCTCGAAGTATTCTGGAAAAATATTGACCCCGTTGCCATTAATAGACAGTTTTGTGATTCAGGCAGTCAATATCGCTCAGGTATTTATTACCGAGATGCCAGCCAGAAAAAAGCGGCATTTGATTCACTGCATCGTTTAGAAAAAAATAAACCATTCAAAGAAGACATCGCAACAGAAGTTGTCGCAGCGAGCACCTTCTACCCGGCTGAAGATTACCATCAGGATTATTATCAGAAGAACCCACTGCGTTATAAATACTATCGATTTAGCTGTGGCAGGGATAATCGGTTAGAAGAGCTTTGGGGAGAGTCTGCTCACCCTTAAATTTTTATTAAATTTAAAAACTTCGCGGAATGAAAAAAATCCGCTCCTACAAAAGATTGCTCACCTGTAGGAGCGGATTTTTGTCATTCCGCGAAGCATTTATTTCGACTAATACAACTGCTTAAGTTTGGAAAAAACTCTATCGTTGAGGCGAAGGCTGTTGACCGTTATACCCAGAACCATCATAAGGCCCATAATAAGGTTGCGGATTGTACCCATAATTCCGCCCGCTTGAGTCATTGTAGTAATTACCGCTATTCTGGCTGCCATTCCACTGGTTACTCCAATCTCCGTAGTTATAACCATCTACACGATTATTACCCAAGCCTTTCATCTTCATCTTAAACTTAAAATCAGCGTTGAACCCTAGCGAACCATCACCAGCAGCATTACCCCTGCCATCCTGGTTACCATCATAATTGCCGCTGCTTTGGCCACTACCTTGACCACTGTTCTGACCATAATTATTCCAGTTGTTCTGGTTATTGTTATTACTTCCCCACCAGGCATTGGCTGACGTTGATGCAACTAAAATTGCAGTAACTGTAATTGTAAGTATTGATCTCATAAAAACACCCCCGGTGCGGCTTAAATTATAAAAGTCTTACCAATAACTATATAAAAGATAGATTTTAAATACAAATTTACTAAGATATGCAATCTAACGCATTGATATGTATCAAAAATATCTGAGCTGTTATACAGTACAATAGTACATTCTCATTTAAATCAGATAATTTATGGTGCCTCCATGAAAAAACTTTTATTGACCCTGTTACTTTTCAACCCGATGACAAATATTGTTCTGGCGGAAGCATCATTACCGGGCCCACTTATCACAGCAGATTGGTTAGCGAATAATCTGGATGAGGTTGTCATACTTGATGCACGCAAAGACCTTGATAGTTTCACAAGTGAAGGACATATCGAAGGTGCTATTCTGGTCAATGTTAAAAAGATACGTATCGATCGTGAGATAGATGGAAAAAAACTCACGCGTATGCGCCCGGATGCAGCAAGTTTTGAAAAATTTATGCGTGATCATGGTGTTAACAAAAACAGTCAGATAGTTATTACCCATCGCGGACAAAAGTCCGGCCATGTTGCTGGTGCTGCTAGACTCTACTGGCACATGAAATACTACGGAGTTAAAAACGTTGCCCTACTCGATGGCGGTAACGCTGCCTGGGTAACAGCCCTTGAAGACTTAACAACAGAGTCAGAGAAAGCGGCATCCGGTAACTACGAGGTGGGCGCAAAACATCCTGAAATATTAGCCACCATGAAACAGGTACAAGATTCACTTAATGACTCATCAGTTACTCTGGTCGATACACGTGGTTTACGTTATCACATAGGTGTTGATAAAAAGGATTATGTTTTCGCTTATGGTCATATCCCAGGCGCCAGAAACCTGCCTTACAAGTTTCTTAACCCGGCAAAAGGTGATGCGGTCTTCTTCGAAAAAGATAAACTTAAAAACATTATCGATGCTTTACATATCAACATGGACAACACTCTGATTATGTTTTGTAACAGTGCTTACGAATGCTCTTCTGACTGGTTTGTACTTCATGAAATACTGGACCACAAAGATGTACGTATCTATGATGGCTCATTACATCAGTGGACACAGTATGAAGCCAACCCGATGACACGTAAGTTAACACCGTAGGTAGACAAATAAATAAAAGAAATTCGCTTAGAACTATTTAAAGCCAGCCAGTCGTAATCCGTCAGTAAAGTGTTTTAATTCAGACGGATCCTTGAAATGAAATGACTTTTCCATACGTGCAACAGAAAAGTCAGGGTTCGATGATAAAACCTGTTCTGCTTCCCAGTTTGCATTATCAATATCTCCGGACTGAGCATACGTTGCAGCTAACCAAACACGTAATCGTTCGGCCGCCGGGTTGGATGCAAGACCTTGCTGGAATGCGTCCATAGCTTCATCATATTGACGTAAGACAAAATAAGCCTGCCCCAGATGAAAATGATAGTTATACGGATGATGCGGATTAATCTTCATGGCATCCTTGATGCGCTCAAGTCCAACCTGTGGGCGGCCAGCATAATACAACAGCGTAGCCAGTAAAACATTTGCGTTGGCATTATTAGGATCAAACTTCAGCGCTGTCTCGACCTCACCTAAAGCTTCGATAAATTTATCACCCTGCTCCCTGTAGGTCAGACCACGCACGTAATAAGATAACGGTAATTCTGGCTGTAGGTCAATCGCCTTGCTAGCCAATTGTTCAGCCCTTTTTAAAGTAATTGCTCGATCATCTGTCCAGCCATTCATGGCGGCAAAGATATGCGTCCACCCCAATAGAGCATAAGCCAGTGCATAATTCGGATCGAGCTCAATTGCTTCACGAAATAGATTCCTAGCTTTGATGTTTTCCTCCTTGCTGGCAAATTTGTAGAAATGATGCCGCCCCAACAATAGGTATTCATGCGCATGAGTATGCGTTGTGGGCATGGTTAACGGTTTTAACGAGAAATCATTTGGCGGTTTGTTTAATAGCGCCGTTATTACACTTTGTGTAATTTCATTTTCGACTCTGAACAAATCATCGGCGGTATAACTAAACTGCTGCGCCCACGTATGCGCACCATTAGCAGTGTTGATAAGCTGAACGTTTAACACTAGTTGCTCGCCAGAACGTCGAATGCTGCCACTTAATATGTAATCAACGTTTAATTTTTCACTGATAGCTTTAATATCAAGGCGCGCATCTTTGTAAAAAAATGAAGAGTCCCGTGTTATTACCACCAATTCAGAATTTATAGCCAGACGAGTAATGATGTCATCGGTAACACCATCTGTATAGTATTCCTGTGCAGGATCTTGGCTTAGATTGTCAAATGGCAATACAGCAAGTGATGGCTTTGTTAATAATGGTACCGAAGTGTCAGGGACAGGTAATTTCGGACCATCCAGGTCAAGTGGCGACCACAGCGCAACAATAAACAACAATACTACAAAAATCAGGGCATATGGATTACTGCTATGTAACCAGCGGCTTTTTGCAGGGTGTGCATTGTCAGCTGCTTCCTCATCAACTATTGCTACCAATGATTCTACATTTGCAATCAGGCGGTAGCCAGCCTTTGGAATAGTTTCGATGACTCGCGGATTCTGGCGGTCATCACCAAAAGCTTTTCGCAACTTATTGATTGCATTGGTAATAGCTTCATCACCCACTATCGTGCCCGGCCAGACTTTTTCCATCAGAAATTCACGACTTACAACCGTACCTGCATTATCAGCAAGGCATGTCAGAAGCTTAGCTACGCGTGGCTCAAGCTTGATGATGTTTTTACCGCTTTCAAGACGAAAAACGTTAGCACGAAATGTCCATTCCCCGATTCGAACTGCATCAGGAATCAAAGCTGAAGCCGATTGTGTGTCCATCACCACCCGTAAATATTAGCTCTAACTATCAGAAATATAAAGAGGTTATTTTTTCGTTATATATTAAAAAGGGTTTAGTTTGAATTTGGTCAGGTGTTATTTGAGCGTTGCTATTAAAACTGTATATGAGCACGACAGAAACAGAAGTCATTAAAGAGGAGTAATTGAAATGAATATACAAGTAAGCAAAAATATCCACTTCAATAGGCACTTAGCTAATGTGAAAAACATCCTGCTGGCGAGCATTTTGACAGTGACTGGCACATCAGCTTTCGCAATGAACAGCTTTTACCAAAAGACTCTGTTCAACCCCAGTGACAGCATGTTGAAGGCTGAATCCAGGGGACGCATCATGATTTACGATTCCATGGACAACGAAACTGTAGAAAGAGCTATGGATGAACAGTTCGATCGTATCGACAATATGATGTTTGTTCGTACTCATTATGTACAGGCCAATGGTGATCATTATGTTGATGACGATGGCTGTGATTAAGCCGTGCATAATCTTCACCCATTATTAACAGACGAAACTGAAAAGAGGTTAATCATGAAGAAACTTATATTAACAACCGCTCTAATGTTAGCGATGGCTTTTAGCTTGCCACTACAGGCTACCGTTAGCTATAAATATAACACCGTAATAGTTAACCAGTTCATTCAACTCGATGCCGATGGTGATGGCCTGATAACCAGACAAGAAATCGCCGCACAACCCGAACTTACAAGAGGGATGGAAGTGTCAGTATCAGGAGGTTTTGAGATGGGCGACATAAACTCCGATGGAGTATTAGATTGGCCTGAGTTTTTGGCCAATGAAGAGGAGATACCTGCGGAGTAGAAAAGCATTCTAAACAGGATCAGAGAATAATTGTTGCTGAAAACAAGCATACCAACACTCTGGTCCTGCTTTGAATCAATGTTTAGAATAAAAAGTTCTTTACCATTCTTTGTCGTTTATAAACTTGATTTAAGGGACTGAGGTAAGGAAATGGTGGCTTAACGACTGCTCTGTACATATTTTTCTCTAGATAGCATTAATTGCTTCTAATCATCTAATCATCTAATTGTCATATCCTGTAATAACTTTGTAACATTATGGCGATAAACTTCACTCATGCAAGATAAAGCACTAAAAACGCCTATACAAACACGATATAACCAACGAGCTTTAAAAGACCGTATGGCACGGTATTTTGTGGCGTCTGGTGGCATCAGTGTCATCATTGCTATCTTATTAATTTTTTTCTATCTGCTTTATGTTGTCATACCGATGTTTGGTTCGGCTGAAATCACTGAAGGCGCAACATATGCCACCCCAGGTGAAGGCAAAACGATACACCTTGGACTTGAAGAGCAAGGCACAATCGGCGTCAGATTTACAGACCATGGCCACGTCATCTTTTTCAACACCGATTCAGGGAGTATAGTCCGTGATGAAAGTTTAGACCTGCCTGCGAACATAAGTAGCATCTCTTCTAACCTTGACCTCGTTGTCCTTGGCCTTGAGAACGGCTCAGCATTGGCCGTACAGTATAAGTTTGATCTAAGCTATCCTGATGATGTACGAACACTGACACCCAGACTGGAATTTCCTCTCGGCCAGGACCTTCTGGTGCTCGACGAATCCAGTCAGGCATTAACCCAGATTGTTATTCAATTAAATGAGGATGGTGCCGGTCTCGCTGCGACGACGAGCGACAAGCGTTTGGTATCAGCACGTTATACACGAGAAGAATCATTTATCAGTGAAGAAATTACCACAGAACTCACGTCCAACTCTGAGCTCGCATTAGAAAACACTATCCGCTCTATTGCACTGACGCCTACACTAGATCACCTATATGCATCCACAGATAAAACACTGACAGACTTTTCACTGGATGAAAATGGCTTCGATGGTGAGAAAACAAAATATTATTTTAAACACGAAATCACCCAGCTTAAATTACTCCTCGGCGGTTCGTCATTAATGGTCGGATTGGCTAATGGTGAAGTACAGCAATGGATGTCGGTACGAAAAGACAACGGCAGAGAATTAACCTTCATCCGTAATTTTCATGCAAATGAGCATAAAAATGCCCAACCCGTCACTTCGATAGCAACCGAGCAACAAAGAAAAGGTTTTGCCGTTGCTGACAGCAAAGGTGACATTACATTATATTATTCGACCTCACAAAGAACACTGGCAAATATCAACACTGCTAAATCATCTATCGAAAATATGGCATGGTCGGCACGCGCGCAGAACCTACTCGTTTCTGATAACAAAAATCAGTTGCACCTATACAAGGTACACAATGAATACCCTGAAGTTTCCTGGGATGTACTGTGGGGGAAAATCTGGTACGAAGGTTATGACGAAGCAGATTATATTTGGCAGTCGTCTGCTTCGACCAATGAATTTGAGCCCAAGTTCAGCTTGATGCCTTTAGCTTTCGGTACCATCAAAGCGGCTTTCTATGCGATGATTTTCGCTATTCCTATCGCCATCCTTGGTGCTATTTTTACCGCTCAATTCATGGCGCCGCGTATGCGTCAAACAGTAAAACCTGCAATCGAAATCATGGAAGCATTACCAACAGTAATTCTCGGTTTTCTTGCTGGATTATGGCTTGCGCCCTATGTGGAAACACATCTTGCTGGCATCTTTGCCCTATTACTCATCTTACCGGCTGGGTTTATTTTTTGTGCCTGGCTGTGGCGTTTTGTACCGAATAAATCTTTACTCGAAGGCTGGGAAGCAATGATATTGATTCCCGTGGTACTGTTTTTAATCTGGTTGTCGATGATATTAAGCTCGCCAATCGAAACACTATTTTTTGATGGTGACCTGCGCATGCACTTGAGCAATGAGTGGGGACTTAACTATGACCAGCGTAATGCTCTGGTCGTTGGTCTAATTATGGGCTTTGCTGTTATCCCGACTATTTTTTCAATCGCTGAAGACGCTCTCTTTAGTGTACCTCAGCATCTGGTACGCGGCTCATTAGCACTCGGTGCAACACGTTGGCAGACCATGACCAGCGTTGTATTACCTGCTGCCAGCCCCGGTATATTTTCAGCAATAATGATGGGTTTTGGCCGTGCTGTTGGCGAAACAATGATTGTGTTAATGGCTACCGGTAATACACCATTAATGGACATGAGTATCTTCCAGGGCATGCGCACGCTAGCGGCTAACCTCGCGGTAGAAGTACCAGAAGCAGAAGTGTTCAGCACGCATTACCGCGTTCTGTTTCTGGCGGCATTAATCCTGTTTCTGTTTACCTTCGTATTCAATACGCTGGCAGAAATAATTCGTCATCGTTTAAGACAAAGGTATAGCGGCTTATGATCAACCAGCAAACAAAAGCATGGTTCAAAAGCGGTACGCCCTGGATCTGGTTAAATGCCGGCGCGATCGCTATCGCACTGGTCGCCGTATTCGGTTTATTACTACTGATTTTATTTCGCGGCATGAGCCATTTCTGGCCGGCTAATGTAGAAGCCTTTCATTATCAAAACAATGAAAACAATCTAACCGTCATCGCTGAAATTATCGAGTCAGAAACGGTTCCGTTGGAAGCATTGCATAATATAGAGATTAGCGATAACACAGATGTCGGTGATGAGTACGGCAATGTTACGCGTTATCTTGTTAAAACCGGAAACAGAGATATTCTCGGCAGTGATTTCAGGTGGTTGTACGACATAGATCTTCTCGATCGTGAACAGCCTGAAAATATAATGGCGCTGGAACGTATCGAATGGGGTAACTTTTATGGTTACCTGAACGCTGTCTATGAAAACGGTAATCTTGTTACTGACAAAGAAGTATGGCCTGAATTTATTGATCGCCTAAATAGAACCAACGATATCCGTGATCAAATATTACAACTGGAACAGGGCGATATCGGTGCCATTAATTATCAATTAGAACGATTACGTTTAAAAGAAAAACGTTTGCAGCTCGATAACAAATTAACTGATGCGGCCATTAAAGAATTAGAAGAGCAGCGCAATAATTTAAATCAAGAATATGGTGTTCTGTTACAACAAACACAGAAGCTCTACCAACAGATTAACCGCGACTCGATTAAAGCAACAGTAATGGATGGCAGCGAAGTAACCATCCCATTAGAAAAAATAGTAAAAGCCTGGCAGCCAAATAAAATGTCGACGCTGAATAAAGTTGGCTACTATCTTCATACACTATGGGCATTTATTACTGAAGATCCACGTGAAGCCAACACTGAAGGCGGTATCTTCCCTGCTATTTTCGGCACCGTATTGATGGTAATGTTGATGGCCGTTTTAGTCACACCTTTTGGCGTTGTCGCTGCGGTCTATTTACGTGAATATGCAAAACAGGGTGTATTGACACAGATAATTCGTATCACGGTTAATAACCTCGCTGGCGTACCATCCATCGTTTACGGTATCTTCGGTTTAGGTTTTTTTGTATATTTTCTCGGTGGCAACATCGATGCATTATTCTACCCGGAAGCACTGCCCTCTCCTACATTCGGTACACCAGGATTATTATGGTCATCACTGACACTGGCATTACTGACGCTACCTGTCGTCATCGTTGCAACCGAAGAAGGTTTATCACGTATTCCTAGAAGCCTGAGAGAAGGCAGTCTTGGTCTAGGCGCAACCAAAGCTGAGACACTGTGGCGTATCGTCCTGCCTATGGCGAGTCCGGCAATTATGACGGGGTTAATTTTAGCCGTGGCTCGTGCCGCAGGTGAAGTTGCACCACTAATGCTGGTCGGCGTTGTGAAGCTTGCTCCTACCCTGCCGTTGGATGGCAATTTTCCTTTTCTGCATCTGGATCGTAAGTTCATGCACCTAGGCTTTCATATATACGATGTTGGTTTTCAGAGCCCTAATGTAGAGGCTGCAAGACCGCTGGTTTATGCAACCTCTTTTCTACTGGTTGTGGTCATCGTAACGCTCAACCTGACAGCCATTAATTTAAGAAACAAACTGCGTGAAAAATATCGCGCCCTTGACGGCTAATATCTTGACGGCAAATATCAAGGCTAAGCACTATAAGATTAGCACCATTGGAATTCTACTATGACTGAAGCAATAGCTACTAAGATTGATCCATCGATACTGACATCATCATCTGCACCGGATGATGCAGAAACATGCATGGACGTTAACAAGCTGAATTTATTTTACGGTGAATCTCAGGCACTGACTGATATCAGCTTCCAGATGAAAAAAAATCACGTGACTGCATTCATCGGTCCAAGCGGTTGCGGCAAATCAACATTGCTTCGCTGCTTCAACCGCATGAATGATCTAGTCGATAGCGTACGCGTCGAAGGCGAGATTATTCTTGATGGTAAAAACATCTATGCACCTGATATCGATGTCACATCACTACGACAGCGTGTGGGTATGGTGTTCCAAAAACCCAACCCTTTTCCGATGAGCATATTAGAAAACGTTGCTTATGGTCTGCGTCTGCAGGGCATTAAGAAACGGAGCTTGCTTGAAGAAAAAGTTGAATGGGCGCTCAGAGGCTCTGCATTATGGGATGAAGTTAAGGACCGTCTGGATGAAAGTGCACTGGGTTTATCTGGTGGTCAGCAGCAACGTCTGGTCATCGCACGCGCCATCGCTATTGAACCTGAAATATTATTGCTTGATGAACCGGCATCAGCACTTGACCCGATATCAACATTAAAGATCGAAGAGCTTATATACGAATTGAAATCGCAGTACACTATTCTTATCGTTACACACAACATGCAACAAGCTGCACGTGTTTCTGACGAGACCGCTTTTATGTATATGGGAGAGATGATCGAGTTCGGTAAAACCAATGAGATTTTTACTAACCCGGCCAAAAAACAAACAGAAGATTATATTACTGGTCGTTACGGCTAATAGTATCTGAATACAGTAACGAGGTTTAATTATGGAATCAAATAGTACGAGTCAGCATATATCCCATAAATTTGATGAAGAGATGGAAAATCTTCGAAATCAGGTTTTAAAGATGGGTGGACTGGTTGAACAGCAAATCAGTGGTGCAATCGATGCGCTACAAAATACCAATGCTTCCGGTGCTGAAAAAATCATTCTTAATGACCATAAAGTAAATGCACTTGAAGTGAGTATTGATGAAGCCTGCACACAGATTTTAGCAAGGCGCCAGCCTGCTGCTTCCGATTTAAGAATGGTGGTTGCAGTCATCAAAACCATTACCGATCTTGAACGCATCGGTGATGAAGCAGAAAAAATTGCCAAGATGGCGTTGAACCTAGCTGAAGAAGATATCAACTTCCACAGCCGTTATGCTGGCATCCGCCATCTTTCAGATCAGGTAAGACGCATGGTACATGATGTACTCGATGCCTACGCAAGACTGAATGTCGATGCAGCACTCAAAGTAGTACGTGATGATGATGAAGCTGACAAAGAATACCAGGACCTTATCCGCCTGCTGATAACGTATATGATGGAAGACCCCAGAACAATCTCAGAAGTACTGGATGTAATGTGGGCAGCACGTGCTCTGGAGCGTATCGGCGATCACGCAAAAAATATCGGTGAATATGTTATCTATCTAGTAAAAGGCAAAGATATACGCCACCTTGATCTGGATGACGTAGAGAAGGATATACTGTCTTAAAGGTCCATTCATGAAACAAGCAACACTCCTTATTGTTGAAGATGATCCTGGTATTCAGGACATGCTGAAATATTCTTTGTCTGCTGAAGACTATACGCTGCATCACGCCTACACCGTCAAAGAAGGATGGCAGATAATTCAGGACAAGGCCATCGATCTGGTTTTGCTCGACTGGATGTTACCTGACAATAGCGGCATAGATCTGCTGCATCGTATCCGTAAATATCATTCGATATTACCCGTGATCATGGTGACAGCAAAAACTGAAGAAGAAGATCGTATTCTTGGTCTTGATGTTGGTGCCGATGATTATGTCACCAAACCTTTTTCTGTACGTGAATTAAATTCGAGGATTCAAGCACTCTTACGCCGTTCGATGCCTGATGAACAACCTTTACATATCGGTGATCTTTATTTAGATCCGGTAAGTCACCGGGCAAAAGTAAAAAATACAGCGCTGGAATTATCCCCTACCGAGTTTCGTTTATTACACTATTTCATGTCACATACAGACCGCGTATTTTCTAGAACACAGTTACTGGACCAGGTATGGGGTTCACAAGTCTATGTCGAAGAACGTACCGTTGATGTACATATAAGACGCCTGAGAAAACAATTGCAACCGTTTGCTATGGACACCCTATTACAGACAGTTCATGGTAGTGGCTACCGCTTTTCGAAACAGAACTGATAGAATCGTAATGACGCCTGATCGTATAACACCCAGCCTGAAGCGAGAGCTTGTATTAATTACTGCATGGTTATTTTTCATGTTAGTGATAGGCATGATAAATGATTCGATTTTATTGTTTCAGTTTATTGGTCTGCTGGTTTATGTTCTATGGAATCTTTACAACCTGAATCAATTAACCAGCTGGCTTGCCACTCCATCAAAACATACACCCGAAGTAATAGGCATTTGGGACGAAGTGTATTACCAGCTCTACCAGCTATATAAACGACAGCGTAAATCGAGACGCAAACTGACATCAATTCTTAATAAGTTTCAGAAATCAACGCAGGCATTGCCCTATGCAACGATAATTTTAAATGAATTTAATGAGATAGAGTGGTTCAACCCTGCTGCAAGCCAGATGTTCAACTTACACAGCAAAATCGATATCAGTCAGCGCATAGATAACTTGATACGCCAGCCTGAATTTTCAAAATATCTGTTAAAAAAAGAATTCTCAGAACCTCTACAGTTATTGATCAATAAGAAAAAAGTAGTATTAAGCATTACACCTTATGGTAGCGGTCAATATTTAATCAGCGCGCGTGATATAACTTCGCGCAGCCAGCTCGATGATATGCGTCGAGATTTTATCTCAAACGCATCACATGAATTACGCACACCGCTAACGGTCATTTCTGGCTACATAGAGTTTTTGCAACATAAAGCAGATGAAGCAACAAAAACTCCACTTGATAAAATTCAGCAACAGATCGAACGCATGAATAAAATAATCACCGAGTTAATCGAACTGGCAAGACTCGAATCATCATCTGCCATCGATCAAACTAAGGAAGTGGATATTGCTACATTGTTAGATGATGTATATAACGATGCCTTAGCGCTAGATAAAAATGAACATGTCATCGAATTAATAATCGATTCAAAAGAATCTGATAAACAAACCTGTAGTTTATTTGGTGGTTATGAAGAACTACGCATAGCATTTTCAAACTTACTAACGAATGCTATCCGTTACACACCCGCTCAGGGAAATATTAAATTACTATGCTCTGTTAGTGATGCAAACATATCCATAAGCGTTCAAGATAGTGGACCAGGCATAAGCTACGAACATATACCCAGGCTAACCGAACGATTCTATCGTGTTGATGAAGGACGTTCGAGCGAAAAAGGTGGTACTGGCCTGGGACTGTCCATCGTTAAACATATACTCGATCGTCATAACGCCAGCATCTACATACAAAGTAAAGTTGGTGAAGGAAGCACTTTCCGTTGTGATTTCCCGATTTTGCATCCAGGAACCCAATTAGATAACTGACCTATTTTAAAATAATCACGGAATGAGAAAATTTTGCTCCTACACAAACTTACGCACTAGTAGAAGTGGATTTTTCTCATTCCGCGACAAAGACATATAATGTAACTTAAGCCAAAAGATTATCGTCTGTCACACAATCGTAATAACTCTGTCATTTTGCATTCACAATTTACCCACATAATATTCATACTTATTTAATCTGGAGTTTTAAAGTAATGAAATTTAAACAAACAATATTGACCGCAGCTACTTTAAGTCTTGGACTATTGGCTACCACTAGCGCATCTGCCGTTTCAGTTGACAAAGGTGTTCCTGAATATAAAGCCGTCAGCGGTATTTCTGGTAACCTTTCCAGCGTTGGTTCTGATACGCTGGCAAATCTGATGACATTATGGGCTGAATCATTCAAACGTTCCTACCCAAATGTAAACATACAGATACAGGCTGCCGGCTCATCGACTGCACCACCTGCGCTTACTGAAGCAACAGCTAATTTCGGTCCGATGAGCCGTAAGATGAAATCAAAGGAAATCGCATCCTTCGAAGATCGCTATGGTTACAAACCAACGGCTATTCCTGTTGCTATCGATGCACTTGCTGTCTATGTGAACAAAGACAATCCAATTAAAGGTATGTCTATCCCTGATGTTGACGCTGTCTTTTCTTCGACAAGAAAGTGTGGTGCGGCTAAAAACATTAACCGTTGGGGCGACCTAGGATTAAGCGGCAACTGGAAAAATCGTGATATCCAGATCTATGGTCGTAATTCTGTATCGGGTACTTACGGTTACTTCAAAAAGAAAGCACTGTGTAAAGGCGACTATAAGAATAATGTAAATGAACAGCCCGGCTCTGCTTCTGTTGTACAGTCAGTATCGAGCTCTGTAAATGGCATAGGTTATTCTGGTATCGGTTACAAGACTTCTGGTGTACGTGCAGTGCCTATAACTAAAAAGGCAGGTGGTACATTTATTGAAGCAACACCTGAAAACGCTGTATCTGGAAAATATCCGCTTTCTCGCTTTCTATATGTTTATGTAAACAAGCATCCAAACAAAGAACTTACACCACTAGATAAGGAATTCATCAAGTTAATCCTTTCTAAACAAGGGCAGGAAGTTGTGATTAAAGATGGTTATATTCCGCTGCCAGCAAAGGTTGTAGCAAAATATCTAAACCAGATTTAAGTCTTTAGCTACATCCAATAAAAAAGCCGGCTCCACATGTTGATGTGGGCCGGCTTTTTTATTGTTCTAACTTAATGAATAAAAGTATTTATTTAGCTGGAGCAGCAGGAGCTGGAGCTGCTGGAGCAGGACCATATTGAGGACCTGGACCATAATTTGGACCCGGACCATAGTACGGACGATTGTAATAACCATTATTATTGTTATAGCCATTACTATTGTTATAGCCATTACTATTATTCCAACGGTTATCACCATAGTATGAGTTATTACCACTACCACGGGCATTACCATTACCTTTAGCACTCATGCCAAAGTTCATGCTACCGTCAAAATCACCAGATCCATCACCAGACCCATCACCGTAACCTGAACCATTATTACGCCAATCGTTATTCCAGTTGTTGTTATTATTCCAGTTATTATTGTCATTCCACCCTGCACTGGCAGAAGTTGATACTACAAATAATGCTGCAGCTGCTACTGTAATTAAAGTTTTCATACGCTTTCCTCCATAGGATTTTTGGGAACATTTCCCATAGCCACTGCCAGATGCAGCGACTATGATTAAATACGTTAATAAATTCTCAACCAAAATATTACGACTTCCAAGCCTTAACACATTGATATAAATCAATAAAAACCATTCCCCACCCTTTAAAAACAGCACGAAATTGACCTTAATCAATTTAATACATCTACCCACATTAGTTGACTACGAAAACAACCCGCTTTGAGGTAGAATACGCCCGCGCTTTAGGCAGTTAATGGCAGTGATTAATATAGTTCCTTGTATAAAAAATCACTCCAAATGTTGCACGCTTAGAGATAACAAATTTTTTAAATATTGAGCTGGTTCCATAATAATGAAAGGCCAGCGTGATAATAACTTGGAGAAAATACATGATTAAACCTCATGGTTCAGACGAACTAAATCCATTGTTCGTATACGATTCTGCAGAGAATGATAAATTACAAAAAGAAGCTGAATCGCTAAATTCTATCGTTGTTAGTTCAGCGACTGCAGCTAATGCCGTAATGATGGGTGCTGGTTACTTCAACCCACTAACGGGCTACATGACTAAAGCCGATGCACTTTCTGTTGCTACAGACCTGAAAACAACATCTGGTTTATTCTGGCCAACACCAGTTTTAAATCTGGTTGAAAATGCTGATGGTATCTCTGTTGGCGATCGTATCGCACTTAAAGATCCAAACGTTGAAGGCAACCCTGTCGTTGCTGTTATGAACGTTGAAGGCATCGAAGAGTTTTCTGATGAAGACATGGCGATGATGACTGAAAAAGTTTATGCGCCTGCTGCCGGTGAAGACCACCCTGGTGTTGATGCTTTTAACTCTCAAGGTAAAGTTTGTCTTTCTGGTCCAATTCAGGTTCTGAACTTCTCTTACTTCCAAACTGAGTTCCCTGATACTTTCCGTACTGCTGTTGAGATACGTAATGAAATTTCTGAGCGTGGCTGGAAGAAAGTTGTTGCATTCCAAACTCGTAACCCAATGCACCTTGCACACGAAGAACTTTGCCACATGGCAATGGATCGTTTAGGTTGTGATGGTTTAGTTATTCACATGCTATTAGGTAAATTGAAAGCTGGTGATATTCCTGCTCCTGTTCGTGATGCAGCTATCCGTAAGATGGTTGAACTGTACTTCCCGGAAAACAGCGCGATGGTTACCGGTTATGGTTTCGATATGCTTTATGCTGGTCCACGTGAAGGCGTACTGCATGCATTGTTCCGTCAAAACATGGGCGCTACACACTTCATCATTGGTCGCGACCATGCTGGTGTTGGTGATCACTACGGTGCTTTCGATGCGCAGACTATATTTAAAGAGCAAGTTCCTGCTGGCTCTCTAGACATCGAGATTTTTGAAGCTGACCACACTGCTTACTCTAAGAAATTAGATAAAGTTGTAATGATGTGTGAAGCGCCTGATCATGAAAAAGAAGACTTCGTTCTTTTATCAGGTACTAAAGTTCGCGAGATGTTAGGTCAAGGCATGGCGCCACCTAAAGAGTTTTCTCGTCCTGAAGTAGCTAAGATTTTGATTGAATACTATCAAACTCTAGACAACAAATAACATTTAGCTGTTGTTTGTTAAAAAGGCGCTGCTCATATATGAGCAGCGCCTTTTTTATGCCTACATGGATGTAGGTAAGGGGCGTGAGCAGGAGCGGAAGCTTTGTCCATGGCATGGCGGTGCGCAGACACAACAACAATCAATAACTTCTTATCACAGAAGACACGAAGAATCTGTACTTTACCAGAGCTAGTGCGAGATCCTTCGTTCCTCAGGATGACAGATTGAATTCATTAATCTAACCAGTAATCAACTTCCTGTAATTTCAGAAACTCTTCTGCCCGACTACCCTGTAGCATCGCCAACGTCGACATCATACCTGCTTCAATACAGGTAGGCGCTGATACACTTACCGTGTTCGGCGCACCTACAACAGGCCAGCCTGTTTTAGGGTTTAATATATGACTATAGCGAACACCATCTTTCAATAGGTAACGATTTGCATCACCACTGGTTGCTATTGCACCACCATATAATTGAAAGATACCACTCGCTTCTTCCGAACCGGTAACCAGACGCCCTACCGACCAGAATTTTTTGTTTTTTCTTGCAACAGTAACAGCAAGATCACCACCAAAATTTACCAGTACACTCTGTTCTGTTTTTTGTCGCGCAATCTGCACACAGCAATCAACGGCATACTCTTTTCCTAAACCGCCAAGATCAATCTCCATACCTTCAGGCAACACAACACTGTTTTCTGATCGGGTTACTTTTTGCCAACCAATATTTTTTAGTATTTTTTTTATCTGTTTTTTCTCAGGCACATTGTCACTACCATCAAACTTCCAGCATTGTCGCAACACGCCCGAAGTAACATCAAACAAACCCTCACTTATTTCAAATAACTCATTTGCAAAATCAAGTAAGCGTGATGTTTCGTCATCGATGGCAACAGCTTCACCATCCAAATGATTTATTTGAAATATTATGTTGTCTTCTTTATAACGACTGAATTTGTCTTCGATACGCCAGGCTTCGTTAGCAATTGCGTTGAGTATTTCTTGTGCGAGAGATTCTTCATTCGCTTCCATTAACACATCGCAAGGACTTGCCATTGCCATGAAAGAGCCTTTCCAAAAATTGTTTTCCTTTTTTAGTTCTATTGCTCGCATGAATTCACACATCAGTGACTAAGAAAAATTCGCTCTACTGGAATAAACACTGTTTTTAAAATGCGTGGGTACGCTTTTAGCGCTGAATTCCAGAGGCTAACGCGGCAACTATTCTACCTGCATTTTGATGGCGACAGGAGCCGCCCGGACAATGAGCGTAATTCTCGTTTAAATAAGCCTGCCCTCAACAACAACCTTTTGATACTTATGGATAAATCAGCAATATTGGTCATAAGGGAAATTTATCACAGGCACAGTATTATTGCTTGCTGATTGCCTCTTATGGGTCTATCCTGCACGCCTGCATAAAATGCATTGTCTGCTGTATTTAATTACTTTAGGCATAACATGTAAGTTATATTTTGTTTGCTGATCCACTCAAATGAATAATTTTGTGCGTATTAACAGAGTGTTAGCGCCACAACAGGTTTTGACTTGTTATAAATGTAGCTCATTTAATAGTAGAGCAATAAAAGCTCGAAACGCGGCGCGAGACAACGATGGATAATAAACAAGGCTTTAAACTGACTGCCACAAGCTTTTAGTTCTTTACTGGCAACTGATAACTTAACGAATGAACAATAATGTAACAGTAGGTATCCTGTCTGACTCACACGGTTATTTAGACCCGAGAGTAGCCGAAGTAGTCAACCAGTGTGACTACATCATACACGCTGGTGATATCTTCAATGCCCATGTTTTAGAACAGCTAAAACCAAAAAGGCAGCTAATCGCTGTCGCAGGTAACAATGATTACCCTGCTTTCTGGGAAGTGTCAGAAGTCGACATTGTTAAAGCATTGCCCAAAGAATCCGTGCTAGAACTGCCCAGCGGCACCATCGTCATCGAGCATGGCCACCGTCTGGGCAACCACCCCGAGCATAGCGACTTCCGTAAAGATCATGCAGAAGCACGCCTGGTCGTTTACGGTCATACACACAAGAGGGTGGTTGATCAGGATACTCAGCCTTGGGTTGTTAATCCCGGCGCATCAGGAAAGATTCGTAATCATGGCGGTCCGTCCTGTCTGGTACTTCATGCCAGCGAAGATGAATGGACCATAGATACGGTGTTGTTCGCAGACGCGTAACCTGTATTAGGGCAGGATGCCCGTAAATAGAACAATGCAGGAGCAATTGTCGAGGAGCGGAATGGGAAAATTCCGCTCCTACACCATTATTATTAAGCTTTTATATATACCCAGCCTTTCTCAAGACGCTGTGGAATTAATTCACGCGCCGATTTGTTCTGAGTCACACCAGGCATAAGAACAATTTCCACACCTTCCTTTTTAAGCGCCTTGGCAACCGAACGATTACAAGCATAAATGGCAACATCATCATCTCCCATCAATGCCTGTATTCTGGCGATATAAGGTGACATACCCGGTCTTAAAATATTGATACCGGCTTTATTAGTAATAATATCCAACTCGATTGGCGTATTGGCATTGCGATAAGTCGCAAGTAAATGATCCGCTTCATTTAGCGCTGCATTAACTACCCGTACATCACTGGAATCGATGTGCAATACAATTTTTCGTTTTCCATGGTCAGCTTTGACATGATTTGCAACATATTGAAATGTATTCTCAGCTGAAATCGCTTGAATTCCATTAGGACTATAGCCATAAGTTGTCCAACCTAAAACCACACCAACAGCTAATATAACTGAAGCTGCAACCGCCCTGCTGATATAAGAACCTGAGCGTTTATCATGTGCTACTTCATGCCTTGATGGTGGAACCTCACTATATGCATACCCTACTAACTCACGTACAGCTTTTAACTGGCAGACTTGTTCACGCAACTCTTTGTTATCTAACAAAGCTTCACGTATCTCATTCATTTCATCGGTATCAAGCTCATCGTCGATGAAAAGATTTAATTTATCTTCTGATATATCCCTAATATTCATTATTTAACCCTCCTTAATTTAAATTCAGATAAATCATCTGAACCAAATTCCAGTAACTGATTCTTCAAATTTTTTCGTGCCCTAAATAGACGGCTCATCACGGTACCGATTGGTACATCTGTAATCTCGGCAATCTGCGCGTAACTAAAACCGGCGAAATCGGCAAGTGTGACTACTTCACGTAATGGTAATGGTAACTGTTCAACTGATGCTCTGACGCGTTTGACTATTTGCGACTGCTGATAGTTTTCAGAATGATCGGCCTGATCTTCATCATGCATCTCGACAAATTCAACATTACGGCCTTTTATTCGCAAGTAATCATGCCAGCAGTTATACAAAATCCGGTATAACCAACCATCGAGCGTCGCAGCATCACGCAGATTAGACGCATTTTTCAAAGCTTTAAAAATCGTTTCCTGCACCAGATCATCCGCTAGAGCCGGATCATGGCACCAGGAATAAGCAATTCGATACAGTTTATTGCGACGTGCCGCGAATTCTGACTTCATCGACATTGCAACAACAAAATTTTTAACCACTTTCATAAAAACTCCCGATAACTCACTTACAGACGCCACAAGCGCTTAATTATTCCCAATTATATTTTTGAATATTATCCCATCTAGGCCCGTCTGTTAGCTATTGAAATATAAATTATGCATATAAGCAAATGAAACAAACCATAAATAGAACGATTCTAATTTTTATACTGTTAACACTCAGCATTAACAGTTACGCAATACGCGATGTCACCCTTAAGAGTATAGATGATAGTGAACATAATCTTTCCGAATATATCGGCCAAGGGAAATGGGTTGTTTTAAACATATGGGGAACACGCTGCCCACCCTGTCGTGAAGAAATGCCGGAACTTGTCCGTTTTCATGATGAACACAAAGACAATGATGCCATCGTTGTCAGTATAGCCATCGATTTCCCAAGTTACGAATACGCAAACCAGAATGAAGTTAAAAAGTTTTCTGAAGACTATCTAATTGATTTCCCGATATTGCTTAGTGATTCCAAAATAACAGAGAAAATTGGATTAGGTCATTTAGAGGGGCTGCCAACTACGTACCTGTTCAATCCTGGAGGAGATATTGTTGGTATGCAAGTAGGCGGCATAACAAAAAACATTCTGGAAAAGTTTATAGAAAAAAGAAAGCTGCAATCTCCTGGCAGTAATAATAAATAAATCAGGGGAACAACCTAAAACCAAAACTTAAAGAGGTTAAAAATGAAAACTTTGAAAACACAAATACTAACTGCATTTTTAGTGAGCATGTGCCTACTAATGATGACAACAGTTAACGCAAGTGAAAGATACGGAAAACAGAAAGTTGTTTATCACATAAATTATGACAATCCAAAGAAACAAACTGGTGCACTACGTAACATTCAAAATCACATCAATGCTGTCGGTGCTGAAAATCTTGATCTAAAAGTTGTTCTGCACGGCCACGGCCTCGCCCTATTACTTGATCCTGATTCATTAGCTAAACTGAAAAAGTTTAAACACGCAAATGCCAATGAGACTATGACTGCAAAGATTGACAACCTAAAATCTCAGGGCGTCGAATTTAACGTCTGCGCCAACACAGTACGTGGCCGTAAAGTAGATATTGATTCAGATCTATATAACGTTGATAAAAACGACATCGTCCCTAGTGGTGTTGCTGAAGTCGCATACCTTCAGGCAAAAGGTTACTCATACGTAAAACCATAATCATTAGAGTAAATAACAACTACTAACAAACAGACGGCATGAATATAGATTAAGCACAATAATTTATTTAAAAAAAACATGAATAATATTGTACGTATGCCGTCTTGTAGTTGTGTAAGAGCTAAAAACGATTAACTCTATTTTAACTAAAGATTAAAAAAATATAAAAACCGGAGACATCTATGAAAAAAATATCAACCATGCTTTTAATTTTGATAGCAACCATCAGCAGCTATCAGATTCAAGCCGGTGAAGATAACAAACCATTTGCCGAAGAAAGAATTGTTTTACAGATAAGTGACAACAACCCTTTCAAACAAACACTGGTTCTTAACGTTGCGACTAATCTGATCAAAAACTACGGACAGGACAAAGTCGATATAGAAATTGTTGCTTTCGGACCCGGCTTACGTCTGATGTTTAAAGAAAATGTAAATAGTAGCCGTATCCAGGGACTATCAACAAGTGGTGTGAAGTTTTCAGCATGTAAAAACACCATAGCAGGCATGACTAAAAAGCTAGGCCATGCACCTGAATTAAATAGTAATGCAGTTCCCGTTTCTGCCGGAGTGGTACGCATTATCGATTTACAAAATAAGGGATTCAAACTGATTAAACCTTAAAAATAAAATAACGGTAAATCGTACCAATAAAAAAATATAAATTCCTTTCGGGAGGATGAATAATGAACCACAAGAATAAACTACTAATTAAAACAATAGGAGCGGTACTGTTAACCTGCGCTTCTGCTGCACAGTCGGCAAACTGGTTATCATTACAAGGCACAGAGAAAGATGGCCAATCTTCACGTGCCAGAGTATGGGGCTTTGTACAGCCAGAATATCAATCAATGAGTGGCAGCGAAGTAGCTGCAGGCGCATGGAAAGGCAATGAAGCTGTTTTTAACCAGATAGCCCCTGATCTATCAACCAGTAAATCTTTTGGTATACGTCGCGCACGCATCGGTATACGCGGTACGGGGTTTCCACTGGACAACAAAGTAAACTATTTTTTACTGGCAGAATTTGGTAACAATGGTATCACCCGTCCAGGTGGTGGAACTGGCAGTGCAAAACTTACCGATGCCAGCGTGACACTCAGCCATATACCAGGTGCCCGCATTCGTGTCGGTCAGTTCAAAACACCAGGTGCTGAAGAGGGTCTGCAGGCCATCCATGTTTTTGACTACATAAACTTTACCGGTGTTACTAATGGCCTTCTGCTTGAACGTTTCTTTGATGGAGACGGTTCAGATACATTTGTAACACCTGGTGGCAATTCAGGTGCCGGTGGCAGCGCTAACACACCGAATGGACCAGTGGGTGCCTTCCGTGACATCGGGTTACAGGTATTTGATACCTTCAAAGTCGGTAACTGGGAACACAGCTACGCCGTCATGGTTGGTAATGGTAACGGCATTACCCGTGGTGATAACGACGACAACAAAGAAACCTATTTATACCTGTCTACTGAACAAGTCTATGGTGGCAAAGGTGGGCGACGCCAGGGTTTAAAAATGTTCGTGTGGCATCAGGACGGTACACGCACGATAAATGCAACGCCTGCACAAGTCGAAGGTGAATTTGACCGCACCCGTTCAGGCTTAGGTGTTACCTTCCGCAAAGGGAAATACCGTGCTGCAGCAGAGTTTATCACTGCTGATGGCATGATTTTCAACGGCACAGATGGTGGTGCCGTACCAGGTTCTATCTCTGTTAACCCCTCAGCAACAACAGCTTCGTTCAATATGGAAACCGTAGGCGAAGCCGATGGTTATTACGCGCATTTTGGATATGCCGTGTTGCCTAGTCTTGAGCTGGACATCAGGTATGATGTTTACAACCGTATGACCGACGCTGCTAATAAAGAAAGAAAGTTTGAGACTCTAACACTCGGCGGCCAATACTTCTTTAACAAGAAAAGCCGTATAACCTTGAACTATGAGTTGCGTGATGCTGAAGCACCTAACCTTGCTTCAACACATAATGCCAACTTGATACTGGGAGAAATTGATGACCGCATCTCAGCACAGCTGTTAATCATATTCTAATAATGATATAACAATAATGTTTTGACTCCTGCCTTGATAATGGAACAAGGCAACCTCCAGAGGGGCCCGCAAGGGCCCCTATTTTTTTATAATCTATACACGAGGTATAATAAAAAGATGAATATAAATATTAAAACACACGCTATAGCTCTTACCTTCGCAGTAATTGCCTTTACTGCAAGTTCAGCGCTATCTGCAAATTCTACAGACGGTATAGTACGTATCAAAAGTGCCAACAGCGTAACCACCACAATTAACAAACTGGAAAATATTCTAATAAAGAAAGGAATGACTATTTTTAAGCGTGTAGATCATACCGCCGGTGCCAAAAAAGTCGGCTTGCAGCTTCGACCTACCGAACTTCTAATCTTTGGTAACCCTAAAGTTGGTACACCGTTGATGCTATGCTCTCAAACTGCTGCTTTAGACCTGCCGCAGAAGGCACTGGCTTATGAAGATAAAACGGGGCAAGTATGGTTAACGTATAACGACCCTGCATATATGGCTAAACGCCACGACACACAGGACTGTGAAAAGGCCATTCAAAAGGTGACTAAGGCATTGGCTAAGTTTTCTAAAATAGCCACAGAATAAAGACAGTTTATGGCTTTCTCAGTGTCTTAAGAAAATCAAACAAAACCTGACGGTTGTCTCTGGTGATTAAAACATTACTATGATTGCTGTCGATCAGACCAAATGATTTAGGCTCTTTCGCTGTTTCAAACAGTCTATCGGCGTGATACATATCGATCATCTCATCTGATTTACTGTGCATTATAAATACAGGTACAGGTGAAACCATAGCAATAGAGTCCAATGGTCGGTATGAGTTGTCGATGGTGAACGAGAGTGGCCACTGGAACAGCCAGAATAACCAACTGTTCGATAATATATCCTGCGCAACATCATGATAATCACTGAATGCCTCTATAGTAATCAAGGCTTCAATCCTGTCTTTATGAGCACTATGCGCGACACTGTAGATAGACATACTGCCCCCAAGACTATGCCCGATAACAATTAGCTTCTCATCATCCGGCAACTGACTGACGGTATAAGCAATCATTAACTCCATGTCAGCTATGGTGTTATCCAGCTCCGCCTTACCCTGTGATAGACCATATTCACGATAATCAAAGACGTAAAGGTCATAGCCTTCTTTAACTAACCAGAATGTATTCGGCAGTTGCGTACTGACATTGTCACCATTGCCATGAAAGAAAATTATCGTGCCGGATTTTTTAGCAGAGGCATCTAATGGCTTTACGTCTTTATTTCGATTAGTTCTGCCAATCTCTGCATGTAACTTCCAGCCATGCAGCTTAATACCATCACTGGTATCTAAATAAATGTCTTCATAGCTAATGTCAGCCGCTTCCGGTGTCACCGGCAAGGGGTTTAAAGGAACAAATAAGAAATTAGTACATGCAGGCAGAAAGAAAATAGCGGCAAGTAGAAGAAATCTAGACATGTATTTGAAACTAAACCCGTACGATGAAAATGAAGCGCAAAAGTAACACAATTTGCTGCTGAAAATAGCTATATATCGCTTTCAGATATTAGTAAATAAGGATACGCTAACTCTTATTAATTAGCACACGCTGTAAAAAATTCAGTACATTAAAAATAGTCAAAATACTTTATGTTATGACGAAAAGTCATACAATTACAAACAGTTATAGTTATATAACATAATTGCATTCTGACACTTGCATACAACCTGCTTTTTCGCTTATTATCTTGTCTCTTTATAAAGATAAGTATAATAAATTGGAGTTAAGAATGAAGAAAATTATTGCAGGTTTAGCATTACTTACAGCATCATCATCAGCAATGGCTGTAGCACCAGGTGGTGAAAACTGTGGTTGGGGTAACATGTTGTTCAAAGGTCAGTCTGGTTTAGGCGCACACGTCATTGCATCTATTACAAATGGCACTTCTTTCAATAATACATTTGGTATGACATTTGGTACCAACGGTTGTTCTACATCTGGCACACTAACTTACGGTGGCGCTAGCATGGTTAGCTCAATCATGGGTGAATTCTCTGAAGATGTTGCTCGCGGTGAAGGTGATGCGATGGACACAGTTGCTGTTGTCTACGGCATCGAGAAGCAAGACCGTGATACTTTTGCTAAAGTTATGCATGAAAACTTTGCTGCTATCTTCCCAAGTGAAGATGTAACTGCAGCTGAAATGATGGCTTCTATGGAAGCAATCATGAAATCTGATGCTACATTGACTAAGTACATTGCATAGAGCGCCCAGCTTAATGCATTACGCTAAATAAGCGCTGTACACTAAAAAGCCCTGCATCTCAGGATTGCTTCTGGATTCAGGGTTTTTTTACGCCCTGCCTTTTACCCCATTCTTTTTTATGCTTCATATTTTCAGTTCAACACACAGCGGCATTAGAACGAC
This sequence comes from Gammaproteobacteria bacterium, assembly GCA_030595325.1. Lineage (GTDB taxonomy): Bacteria > Pseudomonadota > Gammaproteobacteria > SZUA-229 > SZUA-229. Next base: position 32,798 of record JAUVDN010000008.1, read on the forward strand.
TACTCTACTCTGTCTTTTTTTATTATTCCCTATACATTGTTTTGCCGGTAATAATACAGATGACATACGAGAAAGTGTAATTGCTCAGGCTACTGAGATGGGACTATGGGAAAAAACCGAATGGCTGAACTTGTTACATTACAGCAAAGATTCTGATGCTTACATTAGCAAAGTAAATGACGAGCAGTTTTTTTACGCGATGGATGGTAAAGAGAATCCAGAAGCTGAATTAATCGAAACTTTAAAGAACCTGTTTTCTCAAACCGAAGATAACAACCAACAAACACAATGCCGATTTGTTGCCCGTGTAGCCTGGTTGAGCAATCAACTCGATATAGATAAAAAATCACTACCAATTGTAGATTGTCATGAGTACCTGCAGTGGTACAACGAGATACGTGCAGACAGTGTGACAATGATATTTCCTGCATACCACCTTAACAGTCCATCATCCATGTTCGGTCACACTCTATTACGACTCGATAATAAAGAAAAAGCAGATTCTAAGTGGTTATCATATGCGGTAAATTTTGGTGCCAACATAGACAGCGATGACAATTCAATGCTCTATGCTTTTAGAGGTTTGGCTGGTGGATATCCAGGTCTCTTCATTACCGAACCATATTTCAAAAAAATTCAGGAATACAATCGTATAGAACATCGGGACATCTGGGAGTACGAACTAAACTTAACACCAGTAGAAACAGAAAAACTAGTCAAACACCTATGGGAACTAAAGGATGTGAATTTTGATTATTATTTTCTTGATGAAAACTGTTCCTACCGATTACTCGAATTAATAGAAGTTGCACGACCCGGTATTGAATTAACCGATGAATTCATCCTCACTGCAATTCCAGTCGATACTGTTAGGGCAATGGAGAACGCACAGCTTATCGAAGCAGTAAGTTACCGTCCCGCTCAAGCTACTGAGATACAGTACATACTCGAATTATTACCTGATAATCAACAGCAGCTAGTAATAGATTTATCAGAAGATATTAACGTTTCGAATACTGATGAGTTTACTCAGTTAAGCGATCTGAAACAAAAGAAAATAGTAGATCTCGCATATAAATACCTGCGTTACCAGAACACTAAAACAGTAAGGGATCCTGCCATAGCAAAACAAAGTTATAAGCTGCTACAAAAGCTCAGCACCTACTCAGCCGATATAGATGTAAGTACAACGATACCCGCTCCGTTCCCACCTGAGAAAGCACATAAGAGTAAACGGGTAACTATTGGTTTAGGTGAACGCCTAAATAATAAGTATGCAGATTTAGGTTTCAAGATGGCCTTCCATGATCTTGAAGATAACAAAGATGGATTTTTACAAGGCGCACAGATTAACGTGATAAACCTTAATATACGTGCAGAGGAAAATGTTGGCCTACGTCTATATCAATTAACTTTTATAGATGTTTTCTCAATAACACCAAGGACTGAATTTTTCAAACCACTTTCCTGGCGAGTATACAGCGGCTTTGAAAGACAGCTTACCTTTAATAAAGATCAGTTAACTTACCATGTTACCGGTGGCGCAGGCAGCACCTGGGAAATAATCAAAAACCACCAATACTATGCATTGGCTATCGGACGATTGGAAATCAATAAACAACTTAAAAATGCATTAGAACCAGCCATAGGTTTCATCACCGGTTTTTTATCTCATTTCAATCATACGACAGCACGTTTAGAAGTCAGCGGTGAGCACTTTGAAGATGATGTATACAGGCTTCGTGCACAGTACACACAAAATTTTGCATTCTCAATAAATCACTCGATAAAGTTATTCGCCAGACACGAGTGGCATGAGGATGATGTAGATTTTTCTGATGTCAACATAAGTTATCAGTATTATTTTTAATTCTGTTTAGAGCAATCCGTTAAAGGCTAAGAATTGAACATTATCACCTTTAGAAATGCTTTGATTCAAGGATACGACTACTAAACCATCAGCCCAACTAGCAGAACTCAACACGCCTGAACCCTGATGCGGGTATAACTCTGCGACTGCCCGTCCATCTGAGTGCGATAATCGTACACGCAGATACTCCTGACGTTTAACTGCTGACCAGTCAAAGTCAGCAATGACCGATACCGGTTTAAGTAATACATCATCAGCGCCTTGAAGTTTTAGTATCAACGCACGGGCAAACAACAGGAATGTCACAAACACAGAGACAGGGTTACCAGGTAACCCCATGAACAATGTATCGCCAACTTTACCAAATGCTACCGGCTTGCCGGGTTTCATCGCTATGCGCCACATAGAAAGTTCACCCAGTTTCTCTAATGCGATGCGGACATAGTCTTCTTCACCGACAGAGACACCACCACTAGTAATAACCAAATCTGCACTCGCCGCTGCTTTTTTAAGAACATCAAGTGTTGCTTCTAATGTATCAGGAACAATACCCAGATCAATAATCTCACAGTCCATCGCCTGCAATAGTCCACAGAGCGTATAGCGATTGGAATTATAAATCTGCCCCGGTGCTAATGGCTGTCCAGGAGCAATAATTTCATCACCAGTAAAAAATGTTGCAACCTTTAGTTTTTGTTTTACCTTGAACGATGACAAGCCCACCGAAGCTAGTAAGCCTAAGTCCTGTGCTCGTAATCGTTTCCCCACATTTAGTACTGTTGATCCTTTGGCAATGTCCTCTCCTGCCAAACGTACGTTTGCCCCACAACTAACAACGGTATTAATTTTTACTGTATCGTTTTGTTCGCCTTCATTATTGCGTTCGCACATCTCTTGCATAACAACTGCATCGGCGCCTTCGGGTATTGGTGCACCGGTAAAGATACGTGCAGCACTTCCTGGCTCAAGAACTGTTCCCATATGTCCCGCTGAAATCCGTTGAGTTACAGGCAACTCATTTTCTGAATTCTGACAATCAGAACTGCGTACCGCGTAACCATCCATCGCACTGTTATCATACCCCGGAACATCAATACCAGATGACAAGTCTTCTGCAAGAATTCTGTTCAAGCCATCAAGAATATCAACCATCTCGGTTTCTACAATGGGTACAGCCTGCGATAGTATCTGCTCAATAGCCTGTTCAACAGTTAATAACCCAGGAGATGAACAACAATCAGTCGGTATAAATTTTTGATCGCTCATAAATTACTTTTCCAGTAGTCTTGGCATTAGTGCAACGATGTTGCAAGGTGACGTGTTGCAATCTAATTGTGGTGCAATCACCTTATCCCATCCAGTCCTGCATGCACCTGTTGAGCCAGGTAAACAGAATATAAATGTACCATTAGCTAATCCACCAATACAACGTGACGCGATGGTGGATGTGCCAATTTCCTGATATGAGACCCATCTAAACAATTCACCGACCCCTTCAATTTCTTTATCAAATAGTGGTGTAACCGCTTCAGGTGTTATATCTCTGCCCGTCAAACCTGTACCACCTGTGCTGATTACAACATCAACTTCTTTATCTGCAATCCAGCGTGACACAGCTTCACGAATTTTATATTTATCATCAGGCAGAATCAGCTTTTCAGCAAGCGTGTGACCTGCCTGTTTTAATCGTTCTACCAGAGCATCTCCGGAAGTATCATCCGCTTCAGTACGACTGTCTGAAACAGTTAATATCGCGATTTTAATGGGGACCCAATTTTTTTCACTCATTTCTATAATCCGATGTTGATTATTAATTAATACTTAGAGGCAATAATAAACTAACTACAACCCCTTGTTTATCCCCACGATTAGCTATATTTAATTGACCATGGTGGAATAATGCAATCTGATGCGCAACGTACAAACCGATACCCAGATGTGGCGAGCCTGTCTTAACAGCGCGATGTGAGACCATTCCCTGAAACATTATTGCCAACTGCTCTTCGGCTATGGTCTCTCCTTCATTTTTTACACTAACCACAGCATTCTTGCTCTGCTCAACATCAAGCTGAAAAACTATTTCTGTTCCCGGAAGTGCAAAATCAAGAGCATTATCTTTAAGTTTATCAATAAGCTGTACGATTCTAATATCATTTCCTTTAATGATAATGCCGTTAATTTTACCGCGATAACGTAGTTTTGTTCCCTTATGTTTAAGCTGTGAATTTTTGACATACTCGTTCAACAAAACCGCTAAGTCAATCTCTTCGATCTCATCCTGAACTAATGCTTCATCAATATTAGCTGCTTCAGTTAAACTGGACACTATTAGCTGCAGTTGTTTTATTGCATTATTAGCAGTATCTATATCTGATGACTCCCCCTCTTTCTGTATGTTTTGTAAAGCCATACTAATAGTATTAACTGGGTTCAATATTTCATGACGCAGCATTCTTGGTACTGTTTCAAGAAAGCGAGTATAGCTGTTTAAATTGCCTAATAATGATGAAAAACTACGTGAAAGCTCACCAATCTCATCGCCGTGATTACTATCAGATAATTCAACCTGATTAATAAAGCGGCCCGTTTCATCGATAAGCAAAGACGTCTGTTTTTTAAGCCGGTTAATTCGAAAAGCCAACCACGAGCTAAACAACAATAAACTGACCATCATAAGAAAAAAAATACCCAGAGTGGCCAAAACGACCTCATTTAAAGTATCTCTTTGTAATGAAAGTATCTGTTTGCTATTTTTACTGACTAACACCGCTCCTATTACTTCACCACCATCAAACACCGGCTTCGCGGCAACGATAATTTCTTCATTATTTTCCTTAATTCGTTTTACCTGTGCCTCACCCAGTAATACATTTTTAACAAGTCTTTCACTAACCTTGTCGGTCGCATGACAAAGTGATGCCTGTATAGCCTGACCACCTATTATGGCCCGCACGCGTCGGTATCTATCGATGACACAAATACGCGAGTCCGATTCACTTAAATTTTTAAGAACCGTATTTATCTCAGACGATTGGAACAGCAGTGGATTTAATGCATTATTGTCTAGTAAGTGTGTAGAAATAATCGTTTCAATATTACGTTCGTTTTCACTAAACACATCAACAATACTTATAGATAAACGTCTATTAGGTTCTAACCATATTCTTGGCAAACGTATTTCAACATCGTATCCTAATTTTGTTTCTCTCCATACGCCATATACAGCATTAATATGATTACCATTTTTCCAACTTGACCAATCTTCTCTCACTTCATAAGCACTGATACTTCCCTGACCTGCCGTTAACAATATCAGCCGCTTTCTTTTGTTTTCAGTATCTATGTATTCAAGTCTGATGTGGTCGCTAGAATCTAAACTGCTGTTGCGTGGATTCCTGTAAATTATATTATTATCCTTAACTTTCAGGTAGAGATACAGATATTGCGCATCATCGACTAGTTCATTATTGGCCAGTAATAAAGAAAATCTGTTATCTGCATACGATGAAAACTGCTCTTTAAGTTGCAACCAGTCTTCATCATAACCATCAACATTAATACTTTGCTTAAAGGGGTAGACGTATAGAGCATGTTCATCAGTATCAAATAATCCGGTATAACCATTTAATACCGTAGCGATAGCAGCTGCAGACATGGATTGCGCTTCCTGCTGGCCTTGAAGCAAAGACTGTTCGATTCGGTCTATGAAGTGATAGCCAAACCAGGGCAGCATCACTATAAATACTGAACTAAAAACCAGTAATCGCGTACCTATCTTCATTCACATAACCACTGATAACCAAAGCCGTAACGAGATTTTATACATTTAAAATTAGCATCTATTTTTTTTAATTTTTTTCTAATGTGTAATATGTGAGTATTGATCGTATTATCTTCGACGACTCCCTGCTTTGTAGCCTTGATTAGTTCATCAACACTAATCGCTTCTTCTGCTTCGAGTAATGCAGATAAGATTGAAAATTCTGTAGGAGTTAAATGTATCTCCTGTTCTTTCCAGAAACATTGCATCGATTTATTATTTACTTTCATATCACCAAAGATACTGACGTTATCATTAGAGCCATTTCCTGAGGTTAGCTCTTTAATCGTAAAAAATGATTCTATACGCACAATCAAATAATCAAGTGAGACAGGTTTGGTTTGATAGTCCCAGGCACCCAATTGCAAACCATATATCTTATCTAACTCATCTCCTCGACTGGTAAGAAAAATAACCGGCAGCGTGGCATCACGTTGTTTCAGATATCGACATACTTCATAGCCACCACCAACATCTGATTGCAGCGCTATATCTAGAAGTGCCAGATCGGGCAGCTGCTTAGCAAAAGCTTCTATTGCCTGTTGCCTGTCTTCAAACTCTAGTACACTGTAATCATGCTTTCTTAAGGCATTGGCATAATAGTTTCGCTGCTCAACATCATCTTCTACGATAGCAATTGTTTGTTTCACTAAATTATCCTGTTACAAAAGTTCCTGTTATTCGATCTATATCAGTTATCAGCACAATAAGAAAATAGATACTCACACATTCCTACATAGCCATTCTAACGCGTGCAAACTGTCAGTAGCTTTAGTTTAAAGACATCTCCATTTTTTCTCCATTTTTCCTCCATCCGTTGCCAAAGATTGAAAAGCCTTACATTGATTTAATAGTAGCCGTGGAGACACAAAACCTATTATTAAAACATTCGGAGAAAACAATGAAAAAATCACTTCTTAACATCGCAGTATCAATAGCACTTACCAGCGCTATATATTCAGGCTCTGTCTTGTCAAATCAAGCCTACGCTAATAACGCTACATCTGATGATTTAATTGCAGAAAATGATAGCAATATCCAGAACACATCTGAAAATTATATATACCCTGGCATGGGCATTGGCGCAGCCACTGGCGCTGTCATCGCTGGTCCTGTCGGTCTGATTATCGGTGGATTTGTCGGAGCTATGATCGGCACTTCACATGAAGAAGACATTACACAAGTTTTAACAGATGAAAACTCTTCTTTAGCTGACAACGTAAGTAGCGACGATACAAGTGACAATTATAAAGCTGATTTTGATCATTCAGAACTCGGTAGTTTACAAGTCGCTCAAATCGGTGAAATCAGCACCGTAGTTGATGACGCAAGTAATTCAAAACAAGATGAATTGATAGACATACTTACTACTGATTTGAGTCTTGATATTTATTTTCGTTCTGGCAGCGCTAACATTGAATCTTTCTACCCCGCTCGACTAACTGCTATTGCTGATCTGCTGGAGAGCATGGATCAGCTTGAATTACATCTTGATGGTTACACTGATCGCCGCGGTAATAAGTCACAGAATATTGCATTAGCTAATCAGCGTATCGAAAAAGTACGACAGCAACTAATCGATTCTGGTGTTGATGAAAATCGCATAAACAGTAAGGCATTCGGTGAGATGAAGATGGTATCAAACGCTGGTGATCTTGAGGGATATACCTTTGATCGAAAAGTTGTTATTCGTTTTGAACGTAGCAGCGCTGATTCCATTCATGCAATGACAGAAGCCTTATCAGAAACAGCCCCTGTATCGCTACATGGATGTAGCTTATTAGAGCAACGCAGGAGCGGTTGCCGAGAACCCGAAGCTGACGAGTCCGTTATTTCAGTAAATGATGAAAGCACAGATTCAATCGTTGCTAACACAGCAACCCGGTTTTAATGAGTGCTGACGAAGTAACGAAGGCCAATACTCTGAGTGGTGTAAATATGATTTCGATGAATATTTTCAGTAAGACTTCCGGTTTCAGAATGACAGACCATGCACTGGAAAGATCACAGCAACGTTGTATTCCACCACTCATTATCCACTGGTTATGTCAGTACGGATCACGCAAGAGAAATAATAATGGAACCATCGTCTGTTATTTCGATAAAAAAAGTGTGCGCCTCATCTCATCAGATGTAGGAAAAGTCGTCATCCGACGATTATCCAGCCTGCTGGATGCCTACCTGGTGATTGCCGGTAATAACATCCTCACCGTTGGTCATCGTTACAAAAGAATAAAAAACTTTTAATTTAAACGGTGGCACACATAACGTGTGCCACCCGCAGGAGCCAGACAATGAACACCACCAGCAATCTTTATTCCCAAGATATCAGGCAACAACACATCAGTTACCCGAAAGCACTGACTGTAATCAATAAGATATTAGTCGTAATCAGCATATACCTGGCTTTTGGCCTGTTATTCCACAGCGTATATGCCAGTACAGGCCTAGATAGCAGATCTCAAATCGACCCTTACCAGGCACAACATGGTTCAGTCTGGTTATTGCCTGATAATGGTCAATATATAGAAGCGCTGCAGATGCAGACTGATGTCGATTACCTGATCACCGGCGCTATAGCCAGGGCAACAGTCAGGCAGCAGTTCACCAATAACAGTGGATTCTGGGCAGAAGGGCTCTACGTTTTTCCATTGCCGGAAAAAGCGGCAGTGGATCAATTTCGAATGATTATCGGTGATCGTATCATCGAAGGTCAGGTAAAGCCGCGCATACAGGCTAAAAAAACTTATGAAAGAGCCAAAGCAGCCGGCAAAAAAGCCAGTTTGATCGAACAACAGAGAGCTAACGTATTTACCACAGCACTGGCCAATATTGCTCCTGGAGAAAATATTACCATCGAATTTGAATACCAGCAGATTCTTGATTTTAAGGATCAATCTTATCGTCTTCGTTTTCCTATGGTCGTGGGTCCACGTTATCACCCGAGATATCCTGATAAAAATATTTTTCTCAATGCCGCCGCAAATAATACCCGTGTCTATACAGAGACCGATACAACAAAAAACACCAATAATCCGACACGCATCCATCTATTGCTGGACGCAGGAGTCAGTCTCTCTGAACTCAAGAGTTCATACCACCGCGTCAACATCAATCAGACCAGTGAAAGCTGTTACAGTATCTCCACCATCGGTGAAAATATCATCGCCAACCGTGACTTTGAGCTGATATGGAAACCTGAGTTATCTGATGTCCCACAATTAACCGCTTTCAAAGAAACGATTGATGGTTATGATTATGCAATGGTGACTCTCTTACCTCCGGAGCTGAGTCATCTACAGCAAAAAGTACAATCTCGTGATGTGATCTTTGTTCTCGATATATCCGGATCCATGTCAGGCACATCGATCGAACAGGCAAAGGCATCACTAATTATGGCCCTCGATGGTCTATCAGCAATCGATCGCTTTAATATTATCTGGTTCAATGACCAGAGCGGACGTTTATACCCTGATGCTGTGTTTGCCACAGACCGATATAAAAACACAGCAAAACGAGTTATAGACAATCTGAAAGCATCCGGCGGTACTGAGATGTTACCCGCTCTACAACTGGCTCTATCTGATCAACAGGAATTTTCTCGATTCAGACAGGTCGTATTTTTAACCGATGGCAATATCAGCAATGAAGACAAACTATTTGATGTCATCAATCAACAACTGGGAAATAGTCGCTTATTCACTATAGGTATCGGTTCTGCACCAAATTCTTATTTCATGCGCAAGGCCGCTAACCTGGGTCGCGGTACTTTTACCTACATCGGTGATGTTAATGAAGTACAGAAGAAAACGGCAGAGCTGTTCAAGAAACTCGAAGCACCTGCCCTGATCAACATACAAGTCGATATCGACAGGGACAGATATGAAGTATTTCCAAATATAATACCTGATCTGTATGCCGGTGAAACGACAACGGTTGTGATCAAGGGAAAAGATCTGCCAAAAAGTATTTCGATCATGGGTGATTACAGCAGTATCGAATGGCAACACAGCGGCGAACTGTTAGACATAGCTAAAGATGGAATAAGGGTTGCCTGGGCGCGTGAGAAAATAACCTCGCTGATGAGTATGCGACATGATGCAACAGCTGACAACGAACGTGATGCGATTGAAAAAGAGGTAACACTCACCGCACTGGAACACCACCTTGTCAGTCGTTATACCAGCCTGGTCGCTGTCGATATAACCC
>JAUVDN010000051.1 GCA_030595325.1 Gammaproteobacteria bacterium
TGCACTTCCTGAATTGCCGATAAGTCCCCTTTGCCTTTTTCCTGCCTATCAAGTGCAATCAATACCGCTGACGTTGTTGCACCTTCTGCTTTGATAATATCGACCGCTTCTCGGATAGCAGTACCGGCAGTGATGACATCATCAACAATCAGTACATTGCCATTTAACTCGGCACCTACGATCAAGCCTCCCTCGCCATGATCTTTAGCCTCTTTACGATTAAAGGCATAAGGTTTATCGATGTTATGATTAACCGAAAGCGCGTAAACGATAGCTGATACCAGCGGAATACCCTTATATGCCGGTCCAAACATAACATCATAATCAACATCGTTTTCGATGATAGCCTGTGCGTAACAGCTACCCAGTTCAGCCAGTGCATAACCACTATTAAATAAACCTGCGTTAAAAAAATACGGACTGATACGCCCTGATTTGAGGGTAAATTCACCGAAGCGGAGCACGTCGTATTTAATGGCTAATTCGATAAAACGTTTTTTATTTTCTTGCATATCTGGCGCTTGTAGTTTTAATTTTATATCGTCGTTTGTATCCTGCTGTGCAGTATACGTGATTTTTAACTGACATCGTAACAGTGCAGACAATTTCAGGTATCATAGGCATTCAAATAACAAGAACAATCTCCAACACCATCAACATGCGTATTATTTCTGCCAACACTAACGGTATTCGCGCCGCCGCGAAAAAAGGTTTTTTTGACTGGTTAAAAAAAGTCGATCCAGATGTAGTCTGTATTCAGGAAACCAAAGCACAATTCCACCAACTGTCTGACGAAGTATTTTCACCTAAAGGTTATTTTTGCGAATACCATGACGCAGAGAAAAAAGGCTACAGCGGCGTTGCCATCTACAGCAAGGTCAAACCTAAAAAAGTAACCAAAGGTATTGGCTGGCACGACATTGACCTCGAGGGTCGATTTATCGAATTTCAGTTCGAGAAGCTCAGTGTCATCTCACTCTATATGCACTCTGGATCTGCCAGCGAAGAACGCCAAGCCGTTAAGTTCGATTTTATGGAGCGCTTTATGGGTTACCTGCAAAGCCTGCGTCGTAAACGCCGCGAATTCATTATCTGCGGTGACTGGAACATCGCGCATAAAAAAATTGATATCAAAAACTGGAAAGGCAACCAGAAGAACTCTGGTTTTCTACCGGAAGAACGCGCCTGGATGGACACCCTGTTTGATGAGATTGGCTATGTCGACGCTTTTCGCGTGGTCAATCAGCTACGTGATCAATATACATGGTGGTCTAACCGTGGCCAGGCGTGGGCAAATAATACTGGATGGCGTATCGATTATCAGGTAATCACACCCAAACTTGAATCATTAGTCACCAGTGCAGACATATATAAGGACCAGCGTTTTTCTGACCATTCACCTTTAATTATCGACTACGATTTTACACTAAGCTAAGCACGCAACGTTAAAGCGCATCCTTGAACCACACCAAACCAAAACTAGAGCAACATAAAATTTCCTGGCAGCAAGTATTTAAGTCCCTGCTCACCGGGCGCATGCTGCTCGCTTTTGTCATGGGTTTTTCTGGTGGTTTACCTTTATTACTTACCGGCTCTTTATTACAGGCTTGGATGGTCGATGTAAATATCGACCTGGGCACTATCGGTTTATTTGCGCTGGTTGGATTACCCTATACACTGAAGTTCGTCTGGGCGCCGATTATGGATCGGTATACCCCTGTTCTGCTAGGCCGCCGTCGCGGCTGGTTATTTATCTGGCAACTCTGTCTAACCGCCTCGATCGCACTATTAGGCTTTTCCAATCCATCACAGATGCTAATGGTGACTGCACTTGCCGCATTACTGCTCAGCTTTTTCTCTGCCAGTCAGGACATCGTTATCGATGCTTACCGACGTGAATCACTGGAAGATGATGAACAGGGTATGGGCGCTTCTCTATATGTAGGCGGTTATCGCGTCGGCATGTTGCTGGCAACTGGCGGTGGTTTATTTTTAGCTGATCACATGGCTTACCACTGGGTGTACTTGATTATGGCAACAGCCATGAGTGCCGGCTTAATCGCAACCCTGTTAGCACCAGAACCCGAAACAAAACATGGCAAACCAAAATCACTTCAGGAGGCCGTTGTACTGCCGTTCAAAGAATATTTTACCCGTGATTACGCCATCATCATTTTAGTCTTTATCTTTTTGTACAAAGTCGGCGACACCATGGCAGGCCAGATGACCACGCCTTTTTATCTCGATCTGGGGTTTACTAAATCTGAAATTGCCGGCATTGTAAAAATATTCGGCTTCCCCATAACGATAGCAGGCACCTTTATCGGTGGTGTTCTCGTCATGCGCCACGGCATCTATAAATGTCTGCTCTGGTTTGGCATATTGCAATCGATATCAACCGCCGGGTTTATCTGGCTGAATTATATGGGCAACCACCTACCCGCCCTCACTGCTGTAATCGCCTTTGAGAATTTAAGCGCAGGTCTTGGCACCGCGGCCTACATAGGCTTTATTGCCAGCCTCACCGATAAACGTTTTACCGCAACACAGTTTGCCTTACTGACCAGCTTTATGGGCATGCCTCGTGTGTTCGCAGCGGCACCCACCGGTTATATGGTTGGCACTTTCGGCTGGTCAGGCTTCTTTTTATTCTGCACACTGATCGCAATACCAGGTATTTTGTTGATTATTTGGCTGCACAAACGCTTAGTAAACACAGAAAACGCCTAGATTTATAGCTAACCCTTTGATTTTAAAATAATCACTTTAAAATAATTACGCCTTGAAAGCCCTATTCTAATGGGCTTTTTCAATAAATATCACTATTTTTGACAATAATCATTGCCTACATTCACTGAACTTTATTATATTAGATTATACTAATACATAACATTAATAGAAAGAGGAAATTAGTCATGATTCTCGATACGCTGACTTATTCAATTTTAGCTATAAGTATAATTTTAACTTTAGCCATTATTAAACTATCAACGCTTAAAAAAAAGGCTTGATAAAAAGGTACAACAGATGAACAACTTAACTTGTGACGACATTCGCCAGACATTAGAGTCTGGCGCTACCCTGCTTGACGTTCGTACCACGGATGAATTTAATAGTGGCGCATTACCCAATGCTAAAAATATTCCACTATCAATTTTACCTGTGCTTGCACACGAACACCTGGACAAAGATGAACATGTGTTTATCTACTGCCGGGCCGGTGGCCGCGCGATAATGGCAGAAAGAATACTGGCCGGTCTGGGCTTCAATCGAGTCACCAATATCGGCAGCATGCATCAATACCAGCACTGTCACTAAGTAACAAAAATCTTAAGTATTACACTGGAGTTAAATAATGAAAATTGAACAATTATTTGACCCTGCAACAAGTACCTACAGCTATTTGTTGTGGGACAAAAAAACTAAACAGGCTGCGCTGATCGACTCTGTTAAGGAACAGCTTGAGCGTGATACAACGCTCATCAAGCAGCTTGCTCTCGACCTTAAATATACTCTGGAAACACATATCCATGCGGATCATGTGACGGGCTCCGGTCAGTTAAGAGATATATTTAATAGTCAGGCTGCCGTTCATAAGAATAGTGAATCAGATTGTGCAAATATCTTATTGTCCGATGGTGACACACTGAAGCTTGGCGACGAAGTTATTGATATCATCTACACGCCTGGTCACACAAATACCGACATCAGTTATCACATTGACAGCATTCTGTTTACTGGCGATGCATTATTAATCAATGGTTGTGGCCGAACAGATTTTCAGTCCGGTGATGCGTCAGCACTCTACCATTCGATAACTCAGAAGATGTTTACGCTGAATGATGAAACGATTATTTACCCGGGGCATGATTACAACGGTTTCACCTCGAGCACCATTGCACGAGAAAAAGCATTTAACTCTCGCCTTGGCAACAACAAATCTGAAAAAGAATTTGTAGCAATTATGGATTCTCTAATTCTCGAACCACCGGCACGCATAGATATTGCCGTGCCGGGAAACCAACAGTGTGGCCTGAACGAAACGTAGACCCTCAGCATCTGCTTAGACCTAAGCAATTTAAGCACATGCTTTCATTCATGCTACATTGCAAGAGGCATAGCTGTTAAGGTTATGCCTCTTATTTTTTATGCGCGTCTTTTATAACCTTCTTTATAAACTTTATTTATAAGCGTTATTCATATACCACAAATTATCTCTACCGTGCAGCAACCAACCATCAATACCATCCCGCTAAGCCTGTATGTACATATACCGTGGTGCGTAAAAAAATGTCCTTATTGTGATTTCAATTCTCACGAAAAAAACAATTCTTTCGATGAAGAGAAATATGTTCAAGCGCTATTATTGGATTTAGACGAAGAGCACGGCAGATGTCAGAACAGAACCTTAAACAGCATCTTTTTTGGCGGCGGCACACCGAGTCTATTTTCTGCAGATTCAATACAACGAATCATCGATCATGCAAAAAAGCTATTTAACTTTCAAGATATCGAAATAACATTAGAAGCAAATCCAGGCACATTTGAGCAGGAAAAATTTAACGCGTTTAACAACGCTGGCGTCAATCGCTTATCTATCGGTATACAGAGTTTTAATGAGTCACACCTGAAGACACTCGGACGCATTCATGATAAACAACAGGCATTAACTGCAATCGACACTGCAAAAAATGCAGGTTTTAAAAATATCAATCTGGACTTAATGTTTGGTCTTCCGCAACAAACCATTAAACAAGCAAGCGATGACATTATCACTGCTTGTGAATTTGATGTGCCACATATCTCTCACTACCAGCTTACTATCGAAGAAAACACTTACTTTTATAAGCACACACCTGTATTGCCAGAATCCGACCTGATCTGGGAAATGCAAACCCAGTGTCAAAATATTCTCGCAGAAAATAAATACCATCAATACGAAATCTCCGCTTATTCACAAGCATATAAAAATAGCCGGCACAATTTAAACTACTGGTCATTTGGAGATTACATTGGCATTGGCGCCGGTGCCCATGGAAAGATAACGCAAAGAGATACAGCAGGATTATTACAAATAAATCGCCGCTGGAAACATCGGCAACCACAACAGTACATCAAAAATACGCTAGAGAATAACGCACTTTCTGGCTCGCAGAAGTTAGATCAAAAAGATATCGTCTTTGAGTTTCTACTGAATGCATTGCGACTCAAGAACGGCAGCGATGCCGATACATTCAAAAACACTACCGGACTTGATTTTGAAATATTAAAGCAGACAACAAAAAACATTAGCCCAGACTTGCTGAGCATTAACAAAGAACGCATAGCTACCACAGACCAAGGTTTTTTATTTTTGAATAAAGTTCTTGAAGATTTACTGGAAGAATAACACCGCTACTGCAACGCTCTAAATCCCACCTAAATCTTTCTGCTGACCTTCATGATGTTTTTGCATCAACTGTTCCGAACCCTTGGCAGCATCCAGCGCATCCTTATAACCCTGCAAAAAAATGGGCTTCGCTTCCCCAGTGCTGGTCGCTTCATCTTGATACATTGATGCTGGAGCAGCCGATTCCGTCGTTCCAGAATCACTACATGCCGCTAACATAAATACAAATATCATTGAAGATATAATTTTAAATTGATTCATATAATCTCTCTCAAGGTCGATCTTTATCAGTTGCACTTAAACGCTCACGCTTAAATGTTTTTCATTTAAATATTTCCCAGGGCTTTCTGCTGCTGGTCATGCCTCTGCTGCATCAGATTCTCAACATTTCGCGCATCATCAATAGCTTTTTTCATGCCCTTTACAGAATACGGATTACTTGGTGTTGTTGTCGTTTTCACCATTTGCTTAGGCTCTTCTTTTTCAGGAGCCTTGACCGCCTGAATCACATTACTGTTTGGATCAAGCAATACCTGCTCGGCATTATTTACGTCCAGCGGTGGCGTATTACTAAACTGCATCACACCATTTTCATCTCGCCACTTATAGACCTGTACCTTTTGGTCTGTCACTGCACTCGTTAGATTTGATGGCGCCTTTGCTTTTAACTTCATAAACTCAGACGAACCAAAACTGAAGCCTGAGTCAAAAAACGCTATCGGATCAAATTTACCCATATAAATTAAAGGTATGACGGCAAGCATCACTAATGTCAGCGACATGGTAAAAATTCTATATTTCATATTATTCCCTGTTTATGATTCATCGTCATAAATCTACATACGTGAAAACCTGCCAAGAACAGTATTTCAGTAATGGATTATGGACCAGCACTGGCTTAATATCTTCAAATTCATCAGTAAATACCCCTATTAATTGACTAAATAAGCACTTGCCTCATCATGCACTTACGGGTAAAATTCACCTCCTGTTTTTTGACCTTAGACGGTCACTGAATATTTATTTTACGAGCGAAGCAACGAACGCGCACAACAAGAGTAGTACTGACATGAAAGCTGATATCCACCCAAAATACAATGATGTAAACGTAAAATGCAGCTGCGGCAACGCATTCGTCACACGCTCTACTTACGGTAGAGACGAGATGACTATCGATGTTTGTTCTGAATGCCATCCTTTTTACACTGGTAAGCAGAAAGTACTTGATACTGCAGGTCAGATCGACAAGTTCAACAAACGCTTTGGTAGTAAATAAGCTATTGAATTTATTCAATATGCTGTTAAAAAAAGACGCTTTTAAGCGTCTTTTTTTACGTCCAGGGATTGGACAGTATGACGCAATGAGCCAAGGACGGCGGTGCGGCGCATGCCCATGGATGGGCGGTATTGCGCAAAGAGCCAGGAAGGCGGTGCGCTTATGCCCATGGATGGGCGGTATGTCGCAAGGAGCCATGGATGGCGGTGCGACGGACTCACTCACCAAAAGCTACAGGCTAAAGAAGGCAACACAAATATGCCTGATTTTTATAACCAGCCTAACAGTCAGCCCACTCGTCTCCGCCAACAACGCCTGCCCAGCACCTGATTACAACGAAACCAGCCGCATCAAATACATTCACGATGGAGACACGCTACACCTAGACGATGGTCGCAAAGTAAGGCTCATTGGCATCAACACCCCGGAAGTCGCCCGCGGCAGACAAGCAGCCGAACTATTTTCTGCAGAAGCAAAAAATGCATTAAAGACCCTCTTTGAAGACGATAAAACCATCAATTTAGTCTTCGGCAAAGAAGAAAAAGACCACTATCAACGAACACTGGCACATGGGTTCACCAAAAGCGGCCTTAATATACAGGCATCCCTGTTAAATCAGGGTTACGCACAAGTCATAATTTTTCCGCCAAATATAAACTTCACGGCTTGTTACCTTGAGCAGGAACGCAATGCGCGTTGCGCTAAAAAAGGCCTATGGAAAAAAACCAAGCCAATTGCAGCGAAAAAACTAGATGACACACACATCGGTTTCAAACTGGTTAAAGGTAAACTGAAAAATATCAATATCAACAAAAAGGGTATCTGGCTTAATCTGGACAATAAACTCACCATTGGCATACGGCCCGATAATCAACAACTGTTTGATATTGATACCATTTATAAGATGTTAAACCAGACAATTGTTGTTCGAGGCTGGCTCAATAAAAATAGCAGAAAAAGCAAAAAGTCCTCAACACCGAGCAGACCTTATTACATACGAACCCGCCACCCATCAGCCATACAGTTACACTCAAAATTTGCTTGCGATTGACTTCAAATACAGCTAAACCACTGATTATTAACCCATAACGTTCTTCACCTCTCGAAATTCAGGGTTATAAATGTTAATATTAGCGCCCATTAATTCTCCACCAGCAAACGGACAACCATGCCAACACGTTTCAAGCAGCAAGCTTTGGATTATCACGCTAATCCAAAGCCTGGAAAAATAGCCACAGAAATCACTAAACCCTGTAAAACTCAGCTTGATCTTTCTCTGGCCTACACGCCTGGTGTTGCAGAACCTTGCCGCGCAATCCATCGCGATGAAGAAACCGCTTACGACTACACCGCAAAAGGCAACCTGGTTGCAGTGATAACCGATGGCACAGCAGTACTTGGTTTAGGCAATATCGGCGCGCTCGCTGGCAAGCCAGTCATGGAAGGCAAAGGCGTGTTGTTTAAAGCTTTTGCTGATATCGATGTATTCGACATCGAAGTAAAAGCAGACTCCACTGAAGACTTCATCCGAACAGTAAAAAATATCGCGCCGACTTTTGGCGGTATCAATCTGGAAGATATCGCAGCACCAGCCTGTTTTGATATCGAAGAAGCCTTAATCGAACAACTTGATATTCCAGTATTTCACGATGACCAGCACGGCACCGCCATTATTATTGCGGCTGCATTATTGAACGCACTGGAGATACAACATAAAAAAATCGAGGATGTGCGTGTTGTCTGTTTAGGCGCAGGCGCTGCCGGTATTGCTTCAATGAAACTTTTACAGGGCCTAGGCGCTGATCCAGAAAAATTGTTTATGATCGATCGCAATGGCATCATTCAAAGTGAACGAACCGATTTAAACAAATACAAGAAAGAGTTCGCCGTACATACAGACAAACGTACATTAGCTGACGCAATGGATGGCGCCGACGTATTTATCGGCGTTTCAGGTCCCGACCTGTTACCACCCGACATGCTTAAAATCATGGCTGCTAATCCAGTCGTTTTTGCCTTATCGAATCCTGACCCGGAAATACTGCCTGAACTAGCACACCTGACTCGTGATGACTTGATCATGGGCACCGGCCGAAGCGACTACCCTAATCAGGTTAATAACGTTTTAGGTTTTCCATACATCTTTAAAGGCGCACTCGACGTTCGTGCCAGCTGTATCAACATTGAAATGAAAATAGCTGCAGTAAATGCACTGGCTGAACTAACCCGCGAGCCGGTACCACAAGAAGTACTGGACGCTTACGGTGTAGACACCATGATGTTTGGTCCTGACTATATTATCCCCAAACCTTTTGATCCGCGTCTGATCGACACTGTTCCACGCGCGGTATCAAAAGCGGCTATCGCGACCGGCGTGGCCAGAAAGTTTCCTAAAGACAATAAAAAATTAAAAGAAGCCTGAATACAATCCGTATAAAGCCAGACTAGTTCCACCTACAAAAAGCCCATGATGAAGTAATTTATTATGGGCTTTTTATTTTACTTTATAAATCGGCTGTATTAATCGGCTTTATTAATCAGCGTTATTAATCGGCTGTTATTAATAAACAGTGAATTTTATTTTATTGTTTATGTCACTTAACTTAACTGCTATAACTATTGTTATTGGGGTGCCATACCTGTTGCTAAAAACATTTAAGCAAAACCAGATAAAAGGGGTTCGAAATGAATAAAATCACCATAGTCGGTGCCGGGCGAGTCGGTGAGTCAACCGCGCAATTTATTGCCGCAAAAAACCTATGCCGCGAGATTGTCTTGCTTGATATTCATGAAGGCGCTGCCAAAGGTGCTGCACTGGACATTCAAGAAGTTGCCCCTATTTTCGAATACGATACCCGATTAATCGGCAGCACTGATCACGCCATGATGGCGGACTCTGAAATCATTATTATTACTGCCGGCCTGCCACGTAAACCCGGCATGTCACGCTCTGACGTTTTATCCAGCAACATTCCTATTGTCGACGGTATCGTCGATGGCGCGATGAAATACGCACCGGATGCCATTTTGCTATTTGTCACCAACCCTGTCGATGTAATCACTTATCACGCCTTCCTTAAAACCGGCTGGCCGCGTAACCGTGTTTTCGGTCAGGCAGGTGTACTCGATTCCAGCCGCATGGCAAGTTTTATCGCCATGGAAACAGGATTTTCAAACATGGACATCAATACCATGGTGCTCGGCGGTCATGGCGACACCATGGTACCCATGCTGCGTTACTGCACCATCGCCGGCATTCCAGTAGAAGATTTTATTGCCAAAGACCGGATGGATGCCATCATAGAACGCACTCGAAACGGTGGCGCAGAAATCCTTGCTCTACGACAGAACAGCAGCGCCTACGACGCACCCGCTGCATCAGTAACTGAGATGGTTGACTCTATCGTACATAACCGCAATCGCATCTTGCCGACAGTATGTTTGCTCGAAGGCGAATACGGTCACGAAGACATAGCGATAGGCGTACCAGCCATGCTCGGCCAAAACGGTGTTGTCGATATTATCGAGCTGAACATGAACGATACCGAGCAGGCAATGTTTGATAACTCCGCTTCATTGGTAAGAAAAGACCTGGCATTACTCAAAGCCCTGTAGTCAAAACATGAGGACAAGTTTATACTTCGTCCATTATGTCTAGCAATAACCAAACAACCGATATCGATGCCCTACGTGCAAATATCAATAATGAAACCTCACAGATAAACTGGGGTGAGCTGCAGCGATTCTTTGCAGGCGGCTGGCTCATCTACGTAGACAGCAACACCAACCTGCTAGACGTTGCCGTTGCCTTTTCGATAGATAATAAAGAAGACGTCAGCAAATGGCTAACCTCCGGCGAAGTCGCCAAAGTCACTGACGACCAGGCCAAACAATGGCATCATGGTAATACCTCATTCTGGGCCAATGTAATCAAACCCTGGGTTTTAATTCAACCCATAAAAAAATCTGACGAAGCACCCTCCACAAAAGAAAATATTCACTAAGCAAACAACGGATTAATTCTATGAATTTTTTAGAAGAGTTTATTAAAAAAGAATCGTCGGCGGGCATCCTGTTAATCTTTGTAACGATTCTTGCATTACTGCTAAAAAATTCAGCACTCAGTGAATACTACGCCGCTTTTCTTGCCACACCTGTCGAAGTACGTTTTTCAGATTTACACATCGCTAAACCATTATTGCTATGGATTAATGATGGCCTCATGGCTATCTTCTTTTTATTGATTGGGCTTGAAGTTAAACGTGAGTTTTTAGAAGGCCAGCTATCAACACCCGCTCAATTCGCCTTACCTGGTATCGCCGCACTTGGCGGCATGGTGGTGCCAGCTTGTTTTTACATCTACATCAATCTTGGTGATGAGACTGCCATGCGCGGCTGGGCTATACCGACAGCAACAGACATCGCCTTTGCTTTAGGCGTGTTAGCGATGCTGGGCAAACGCGTACCGCTATCTTTAAAAATATTTTTAATGGCACTCGCTATCATCGATGACCTTGGCGCCATCGTCATCATCGCATTATTTTATACCGTTGAACTTTCTACCACTTCTATCGTTATCGCGGCTTTTGCACTGACGGTATTAATCATCATGAACCGCCTCGGCGTCGCCAAAAAAGCGGCTTATATTATGTTCGGCGTCATATTATGGATTAGCGTTTTAAAATCCGGGGTGCATGCAACACTGGCAGGCGTTGCGCTAGCTTTCACCATTCCTCTCAGCTGCACCAACAAAGAAACCGGGAAAACCTACTCCATGTCGAAAGACATGGAACACGACCTGCATTACTGGGTGGCCTTTTTTATCCTGCCCCTGTTTGCTTTTGTAAATGCCGGTGTAGATCTACGCAATGTATCACTCGACCAGATGACGACTGGTGTACCACTCGGCATTATGGCCGGATTATTTTTTGGTAAACAGATCGGAGTTTTCGGTTTCAGCTGGGTCGCCATCAAACTTGGACTGGCAAAAATGCCGGATAAAAGCACATGGGCACAGCTCTATGGCGTATCGATTCTAACCGGTATCGGCTTCACCATGAGCCTGTTCGTCGACTCACTCGCTTTCACCGATGGCAATCTGTATCAACAGGCTGACAAACTAGCTGTCTTAATCGCCTCATTTGCCGCTGGCATCGCTGGCTATCTCATATTACGTGTGGCTAAATATAACGAATAAATTTTTTGACCTGTTACTAGTTGTTTTATAACATTATAAAACAACATCGACCCAAAGGGTCTGCATAAATAAAGGGCTGTATTATGGATTCACGGAAACTGTCTTATTTCACATTACTGCTTGCATCATCTTTTTTATTGAGCGCCTGTGAAGAACCGCCAGAAGCCTATGTTGTTGCGTCACGGCCGGTAAAAACCATCGTCATCGGCGGTGAATCCATAGGTGATACCCGGACATTCCCTGCAGAAGTTGATGCCATTCAAAAAGCCGATATTTCATTTAGAGTTAGTGGGAAAATTCAGAAAATACATGTCAAAGAAGGCGATGAAGTTAAAAAAGGTCAGGTTTTAGCCGAGTTGGACCCAACCGATTTTGAAATTACACTCAAAGACCGTAAAGCCAGTTTCGACACCGCTAAAGCAAACTTCGAACGTGCGGTTGATCTGGTAGAAAAAGGCGCTATCTCCAAAGTCGAACATGACAATCTTCGCGCAATATTTAATACTGCGAAAGCCAATCTCGATAGCGCAAAGCAAGATCTGATCTACACCAAGCTTAAAGCTAATTTTGACGGCCAGATTGCCAAACGTTATGTAGAGAATTTTGAAGAAGTCGTTCTTTCTAAAAAAATCTTTGCACTGGAAGACATTTCCGCATTAAAGATAATAATCGATGTGCCTGAAAATATCATGATTGCTGTCGACAGAAAGAGAGAACGAGTCCTTTACGCCAAATTCGACTCCATCAAAAATAAACATTTCCCACTTACGTTCAGGGAGGCCTCAACCAAAGCTGACCCATCAACTAAAACATTCAAGGTCACCATGCAAATGCCTGCAGCAGAAAAATACAATATTCTGCCCGGCATGACAGGAACTGTTTATGCCGAGATGTTTGCCAACGAATCCAATCCTGGCACACTAATATCAATTCCTGTCTCTGCCGTCATCGCAGATGGTAAAAAACAGCCAACCGTATGGATTGTTGACGAAAGGACCATGACCGTTAATCCCAAGAAAGTGACGGCAGGGCTGATGATTGGTAACAACATGCAGATCGACGGCCTTATCCCCGGCGATAGAGTTGTTATTGCCGGCGCATCCTTTCTCAGAAAGGACATGAAGGTCACCTTACTAGAAACCGGTGAGCAACCAGAGTAACAATCATTGCAGGTCTTATCTTTAAATCTTAACTATAGGACCAGTTAACTGGGTCTATATACAGGAAGCACCTAAATGAATATTGCAGAGTATTCTGTTACAAAGAAAGTTACCACATGGTTAATGATCATTTTATTTCTCGGTGGTGGTGCAACAGCACTACAAGAAATCAGCCGCCTGGAAGATCCTGAATTCACCATTAAAGAAGCAAAAGTTGTAACCACCTACCCCGGTGCAACACCAATAGAAGTCGAACGGGAAGTCACCTACCACGTCGAAAATGCTGTTCAGCAACTACAGCAATTAAAACGTGTTGAATCTATCTCTCAGGACGGCTACTCAGAAATCACCGTTGTCATAAAAAATAAATACAAAAAACCACAATTTCCCGACATATGGGATGAACTGCGAAGAAAAATAAGTGATGTACAGTCTGAATTACCACCCGGTGCTAATGCTTCCATCGTATTCGATGATTTTGGTGACGTGTTCGGCTTATTTTATGCACTCAGCGGTGACGGCTACAGCTACCGTGAATTAAAAGATTATGCCGACATATTAAAAGAGCAGTTATTACTGGTGCCCGGGGTAAGAAAAATAACCATCGGCGGCGATATAAAAGAAGTTGTTTATCTGGAATTCTCACGTGCCAACATGGCCAAGCTTGATATATCCGCTGAGGAGTTCAACCAGGTTTTAAAATCACAAAATCTGGTTTCAAATTCAGGTAACGTGCGGGTTGGCGATGAATATATTCGCATTAACCCAACCGGGCAATTACTCTCTACACAAGAGATTGGTGAACTTCTATTAACGGGCTCAGGCAACTCGCTGGTCCGCATCAAAGATATCGCCACTATCCGTCGTGCTTATGACGAAGTCCCAGGCTTCTATTCATTCCATAATACTAAACCAGCGCTTACTATCGGCATCTCTATGCTGTCTGGTGAAAATGTTGTTGCTGTTGGCGAACGTCTCGACCGACGTTTACTCGAACTTCAAACCGTTACTCCTGTTGGCATGGAACTTGACCCTATTTATGATCAACCAAAGATTGTTGATGTATCTGTGACTGGGTTCATCCTCAACGTAGCCCTGGCTCTGGTAATCGTCATTGTCGTTCTACTACTTTTCATGGGTCTGCGCACCGGTCTTATCATCGGCGCCATTTTGCTTATCACCGTTGCCGGCACAGTATGGTTTATGAATTTTTATGGCATTGATCTGCAGCGTATCTCACTCGGTGCATTAATCATTGCTCTTGGCATGCTCGTTGATAATGCCATCGTTGTTGCGGAAGGCATGCTGGTACGGATAAAGCGCGGTGAAGATGGTTTAAAGGCTGCCGGCGAAGTAGTCAGTGCAACCATGTGGCCGTTACTGGGCGGCACTATCGTTGGTATTTTAGCCTTTGCAGCCATTGGATTATCTGAAGACGCAACCGGTGAGTTCGCCAATTCACTATTCTGGGTAATCTTTATTTCTTTACTGCTGTCATGGTATACCGCGGTCACCATGACGCCATTACTGTGCGTACAATTTTTAAAAGCAGATGATCCTGACAAAGAACAAACTGATCCGTATGCTGGTGTTCTATTCAGAAAATACCGTTCTTTCTTAAGCACGGCTATTCACTTTCGCTGGGTAACATTATCTATCGTCATCGCCATGTTTTTTTCTGCTATCGTTGGTTTTGGTTATGTAAAACAAAGTTTCTTCCCCGACTCGAATACCCCTATGTTTTTCTTTGACATGTGGAATGTCGAAGGCACCGATATCCGTAAGACGCGTGATGATGTTCTTGCCATAGAAAAATATCTGCACACACTGGAGGGTGTCGAAAGCACAACTTCATTCATCGGTGCCGGCGCTACACGATTCACTCTAGTTTACAGCCCTGAATCGACCTCTACTGCTTATGGACAGATAATTGTAACTGCAAAATCACTGGATGACCTTCCACGCCTGCAACAAAAAGCACTTGAGTTCACCGCGATAAACTTTCCTGATTCTGAACCAAAAACAAAACCATTACGAATCGGCCCTGGGCGTGACGCAAAAATCGAGGCACGCTTAAACGGACCTGATCCGGTAGTACTAAGGGAATTATCTGAAAGGGTTCAGCAAATAATGGCCGATGACGGTAACGCCATAAACATAAAAGATGACTGGCGCCAACCAGTCAAAGTACTGCGCCCAACCTACAATGAAAAAGCTGCTCGCCAACTGGGCATAACACGCGAAAATGTCTCTAAAGCCATGCTGACCTCTTTTGATGGACAGCAAGTCGGGCTGTTTAAAGATGGCATTCGACTATTGCCTATCATCATAATACCACCCGCTACTGAGCGTGATGATGTCGCTGCAATTCGTGATATCTTTGTATACAGTCCGGTATTAAAAAACACAGTGCCTATCGGTCAGGTGGTATCAGATTTTAAAGTGGAATGGGCGGATGCAAAAATTAAAAAACGCAATCGCATCTACACCATCACACCTTCATGTGACCCTGCTCAGGGACTGGCTACTGCACTGTTCGATCGTTTAAAACCACAGATTGATAATCTCAAGTTACCACCCGGCTATTTCCTCGAATGGGGCGGTGAATTTGAAGATGCCCGCGACGCTAATGCGGCCATCAGCTCATCATTACCGGCTGGCTTCCTAACCATGATCATCGTTGTCATCTTGCTGTTCGGAAAAGTACGCCAGCCGCTGATTATCTGGTTAACAGTACCGCTAGCAGTTATCGGTATTACCGCTGGCCTGTTATCGATGAATGTTGCCTTTGGTTTTATGGGCTTGCTCGGCGCACTCAGCCTGGTTGGCCTGCTCATTAAAAATGCCATTGTTCTTATCGATGAAATCGATACCCAGATTGACGATGGTAGGGAACGACATTCTGCGATATTAGATTCTTCTGTCTCCAGAATGCGCCCGGTAATGATGGCAGCAAGCACCACTATCCTCGGTATGGCACCTTTATTGAGCGATGTATTCTTTTTAGACATGGCTGTTGTTATAATGTTTGGTCTTGGCTTCGCTTCGATACTGACACTAATTGTTGTACCCGTGCTCTATGCCATCTTCTTTAACATCAAAGCTAAAATATAAATATTATATAAACAGGAATTTTCATGTCAGTTTTTTTCTCTAAACACTACTCAGCGCTTCTATTCACTCTAATTTTTACTGTACTGGCAGCGACATCATGTACAACCTTAACCGGTGACATACAAGTTGAAACACATATAAATCCTGACGTGGATTTTAAAGCTTACAACAGTTACGCCTGGGTAGGCAGCGCCAAGATCGTATTTGATCCGATCGGGCAGTGGGAACAACCAACATTAGACACCGATGAAGAAGTTAAATTTAACATTAACCGTGAGCTGCGCAATAAGGGCTTATTTGAAGCAGAAAAAGACCCTGATCTGCTGGTTGCATTCGCCGCAGGCGTAGACATGAGCTTCCTGGAATTAAAAGAAAACCCAAATTCCAAAAAAGAAGTATTAACTAATGTACCAAAAGCCGCTCTGGTTATTGTATTGATTGATGCAGATACCGGCTATGCTGTATGGATGGGTTTTGCCGAAGGCGACATACAAGAACAGCAGACCATCGAAAATATACGCAGTCGCATCGATTATGCAGTAACAGAAATATTCAAATCTTATTAATAGAGTTAAAGATTAAATACAGCTATTCGTATTTGGTATCGTCTTTATTCCACCAGACATCACCGTCTGCCAGCTCACCACCGATATCAGCTTGCCGACGCAGCTGACCACTTCTGCAATCATAACTAACCAAACGTAATCGTTGAGGATTCCTACGATCATCACTGGCACGTCTGTCTTGCCAGTGCTTCCGGCGCTCAACATCCTCTACATTACTTATAGAGTCTTTTCTCGACATAGCTGACACCCTGCTTTGGATTGATATCAACACACCTGCCTAAGGTGCTATATATAAGAGTGCGCCCATGAATTTTGAAGTGCAAGAAAAAAGCGATTGAAATTGCTTATACCCAGGACTCTACAGCCACAGACATAAGCAATTTCAATCGCCTAATAAAGCGATAAAATAATATTTACAGCGGTTTAGTGCTGAACTTCTTCTCTTTCGATGGTTTCCAGACGATCATTTAAAATCATGTAATCACCACCAGTTTGAAAACGTACTACTGAGAAACCGTGATTGCTGACGCGTTTTACTTCAACAACTTGACCAGTACTTGCTATTTTGGCCTGGGCACCCTTTTGCAGATATTTTGCTTCCACTTCTTTCCCCTTTCTTATTATTATCATTTTTATTGTTATCAGGTGTATTTATAGCACACTTCTTATAAAAGTTTTACATAAATCACGTAACTTCATGATTTATTGTTGTTTTAGGCGTTTTAATGTTAGTCTCCAGTCCATAACCAGTGACGTTTTCCCCAAACAGACACTTTTTCCGACTTCATTTTCATACCAGCTCTTATGTGAAAGGTTGGGTTCAATTTGATACCCCCAACAAACACCGTCCTCATCTTGCGCTATCCAGCACACCCAGTCCGGAATTTGGTTAAACTCTACGCTCATAATAATTAAGATTCAATAAAAAAATTCATATGGGAAGATACCGACCACCACAACCCGTAGGCTCAAAATATATCACAGCTGAAGGCCACAAACGCCTGACAGAAGAACTCGATTACCTGTGGAGAAAAAAACGCCCAGAAGTAACCCGTATTCTTTCAGCAGCTGCGGCAGAAGGTGACCGTTCAGAAAACGCAGAATACATCTATCGCAAGAAAGAACTGCGAGAAATTGATGCCCGAGTACGCTTTTTACGTAAACGGCTCGATGATATGGTCATTGTTGACCGCATCCCAAAAAACACGGACAGCATCTATTTCGGCGCCTGGGTGACGATTGAAGATATCAATGGTATTGAAAAAACCTACCGTATTGTAGGACCCGACGAATTTGATCCAAAACTGGGCTATATCAGTATGGATTCACCCATGGGAAAAGCCTTACTCGGAAAGTCACTGGATGATGAAATAAGTATTACCGTTGAAAGCAAAGATGGCCCACTAAAAAGCTCGTACATTATTAATGAAATAAGCTATAAGGCTAATGAGAGCTGAATTAATACTTCTTTAAGCGAGTGTTGTTTGGCTGATAATGGCCATTAGCTGACCTCCAGAAAAAAATAAAATCAAAAGAATTTTCACCACAGAGGACACGGAGGTCACAGAGGTTTTTTATTGTTAACCGCGCCGCAGGCGCGTTTAACAATAATTAAGGCTTTCCTCTGTGACCTCCGTGTCCTCTGTGGTGAGTAGCTTTTAAAGTTTTTGACTTTGTCAGCTATGACTCAGTAACAGACATAACGCACCGCCTTCCCTGGCTCCTTGCCATCCGTGGCACCGCGACATACCGTACATCCATGGACATGCGTCGCTCCTTGCCATCCATGGCACCGCGACATACCGTACATCCTGTACATAAGCGCACCGCCTTCCTTGGCTCCTTGCGCAATACCGTCCATCCATGGACATAAAAAAAGCCCTCAATTGAGGGCTTTTTCTTAACCAAACAGACAGATGTTACTGCTGAGGTGCCTGCTGTGGTGGTGGACCACGGTATCCA
>JAUVDN010000065.1 GCA_030595325.1 Gammaproteobacteria bacterium
AGGCAGATTCCTACGCGTTACTCACCCGTCCGCCACTCGTCAGCGCAAAGCAAGCTTTGCCTGTTACCGTTCGACTTGCATGTGTTAAGCATACCGCCAGCGTTCAATCTGAGCCATGATCAAACTCTTCAGTTTAATATCTCAAATTTTATTTCTTGTAGGTAACTTGCTCTTTGAGAAGCAAGAAACGCTATTGCTAGTTTAAAATCGGGCATCCTCTATCATAAATGATAAAATTGACCTTCAATTGCCTAGCTTGTTTCTTGACCTCGCCAACGCAAGCACCCACACAAACTATCTAATCCAAATTGTAAAAGAACGTTTGCTAAGCTTTGAATTCATTAACTATTCTTGCGAATTGTCAATTGAATCTTTCTGCTCAGCAAAGAAGCGGAAGTTTAGCAGTCTTTCAGACCACCTGGCAAGCAATTTTTGAATTTATTTCAAATTATTTTCTGTTTCCAGATCCTAATCTTGCTTCAAAAAAAGCCGTCCCGCTCAACCGAGGCGCGAACTATACATAAAACTTATTCTTGTGTACAGAACTAATTTAAAAAAAACGAAAATAATTAGAATTAAGGCGAAAAGGCGTGTTCTTTCTACGTATTTTCCTGCATATTTCAGCCTTAGCATTAGAACCATATATATAGACCAGCCAATGGAACGCAGATGAGCACACATCACAACAATAATAAAAACTTACTTATCTATGAGAGCAGCCCTTATTTATTACAGCATGCTGATAATCCAGTCCATTGGCAGGCATGGAGTCAATCATCATTAGATCAAGCTAAACAAACCAATAAACCTATTTTATTGTCTGTCGGCTACTCCGCATGCCACTGGTGCCACGTGATGGCACACGAATCTTTTGAAGACCAGCAAACCGCTGATATAATGAATGAATTGTTTATCAATATAAAAGTTGATAAAGAAGAACGCCCCGATCTCGACAAGATATACCAGAACGCGCACTCGATGCTCACCGAAAAACCTGGTGGCTGGCCGCTAACCGTATTCCTTACCCCTGATACACATATGCCTATCTATGCAGGCACCTATTTCCCCAAACAGACAAAACACGGGTTACCTGCTTTCACTTCCCTAATAACACAGATCAGTGAGATCTGGAAATTACGACAAACAGACATCCAGCAACAATCAGAAGCCTTGCAATCAAGCTATCAACGAATATATGAAACATCCAGACCTGCTGACACCACACTCAACAGAATCGCCATTGATATCGCCCGCAACCAGATAGAAAAACAATTTGATAGCAAAAACGGCGGTTTTAGCGGCACACCTAAATTCCCGCACCCTTCTATCATTGAATTTGCACTCAAACACTGGGCGCAGACAAAAAAATCATCCCAGCCCGATCAACGTATCTTGCACAGCGCACTCTTCAGTTTAGAGAAAATGGCCGATGGTGGGCTATTCGACCACCTTGGTGGCGGCTTTTGCCGCTACTCTACCGATGAACTCTGGATGATTCCGCACTTTGAAAAAATGCTTTATGACAACGGTCCATTATTGTCTCTATATAGTCAGGCGTGGAAAATTCAGGAATCAAGCGCCAAGGCAGACCTGTTATTTCATGATGCCGCCTGCGAAACAGCCAACTGGGCTATTCATGAAATGCAGTCAGTCGATGGCGGCTACTATTCAGCACAGGATGCAGATTCAGAAGGTCATGAGGGAAAATACTTTGTATGGCAGCAGGCAGAACTTAACGACGTACTTGATGCGCTGGTAAAAAATAGCACACACGACAATATCACCACTGAATCAATCCGCTTATTTAAACTACGCTTTGGTCTTGATTTAGAAGAAAATTTTGAGGGCGCATGGCACCTGCATGGCTACGTACAGGAATCTACGTTAGCAAAAAAGCATCAACTAGACCCCGATGCGCTACACCAACAATTCAAGCTAATCAGAGAGCACCTGTTTAAACATAGAGAGAAACGCATCCACCCAGATACAGACACCAAGGTTCTGTGCGCCTGGAACGGATTAATGATTCACGGTATGTCGATAGCCGGACGCCTGCTAAAAAAACAAGACTATATAGTGTCGGCAAATAAAGCCGCCTATTTTATAAAAAAACACTGCTGGAAAAATAACCAGCTATTTGCCAGCTACAAGAACAGCAGCCCCACCCTTAATGCATACCTCGATGATTATGCATTTCTCATCTATGGACTACTCGAATTATTACAGAGCCAGTGGGACAACGAACTTTACAACTGGACACTGGAACTTGCCGACCAGCTTCTGCTCGATTTTGAGGACGCAGATTACGGTGGCTTCTATTTTACCAGTCATCAGCATGAAACATTAATCCAGCGACTAAAAAGCTTCAGTGATGATGCCATTCCGTCCGGTAACGCTATTGCAGCTTACGCCTTAAATAGGTTAGGTTATCTTTCTGGCGATCAAAGGTATCTCGATGCAGCTGAAAACGCCCTGAAGTCAGCATGGAAATCAATTAACGACACCCCCATCTCTCACTGCGCACTGCTAAACGCCTTGAATGAAAATCTATCACCACCCGACATACTCATATTAAGAACACAGGCCGACGACCACGAGCACTGGCAAAACTGCACGCAACAGCATTACCTACCCTTCACTCTGGTGTATACTATCCCTGCAGACCAGCAAACACACCCCAGCCTTAGTGACAAAGTAGCTGGAGACAGTAGCCTCGCTTATATCTGCAACGGTCATCAGTGCCAAAAACCGCTCGAATCTCTCTCAGAACTTGAAAAACACCTTCGGAATAACAGTTATCGCGTTTTGGAATAAATAAGCAAAAATCGCCTAAAAGCAACGAACTCAAAGCCATCTTTAGAACTAATACAAAACGTACCCAGGAAAAACAACACCTTAGTCACTTGCAATGGCCGATACTTTAGGAGTATGGTTGTATCCTCTGAATTATACATAGTCAGAAGACTGTCTAACTATTGTCAAAACGAATATTACTACGAGGATAAAAATATGGCTGATCGCAAACTAACCATTATCGCAACTAAGGGTACCCTGGACTGGGCTTATCCTCCATTCATTCTTGCATCTACAGCTGCTGCTCTAGGTATGGAAGTTTCTATCTTCTTTACTTTCTACGGCTTGAACCTGCTATTGAAAGATACAAGTAAACTAAGAATCACACCAACTGCAGCGCCAGATATGCCAATGAAGATGCCTTTTGGTCCTAAATGGCTACAGAAAATTGATTTCGGTCCTAAAGTTCCTAACTTAATGTGGAACATTCCTTTCATGGATCCAATCTGTACTAGCTTAATGAAGAAAACTATCAGCAACTGTGGCGTAGCTACAATCGCTGAGCTTCGTGAGCTTTGTCAGGAAGCTGAGTGTAAATTCCTTGCTTGCCAAATGACTGTTGAGTTATTCGGTCACGATACAGGTGCATTCATCGACGGCGTTGACTTCGTTGGTGCGGCTACTTACTTCGAAGAATCAGCTGACGCTACACAGTCACTGTTTATCTAATCGATGACCTAGTAGTAAACAAAGCATGATAAAAAAGCCGCTTTTATAGCGGCTTTTTTATGCATTAATTTTACAACACCAACATATATCCCTTAGATACATCACCCTGCAGATAACTGCTGTTTTGCTTTCTGCCAATACTCTTCCAGCACGACAACACTACAATTTTCCATTTGTTTGCCATCTTCTCGCAGCAACCGCTCGACCACTTCAAATCGTG
The DNA here is from genome assembly GCA_030595325.1 of Gammaproteobacteria bacterium. Lineage (GTDB taxonomy): Bacteria > Pseudomonadota > Gammaproteobacteria > SZUA-229 > SZUA-229. The sequence continues at coordinate 3,743 of JAUVDN010000065.1, forward strand.
AAATGAATTTACGATTTGAATCGCGTAACGCCTGCTCTGGGTTAACACCAAGGTGACGAGATAAATTTACACTGGCAAATAAAACATCCCCCATCTCATCGGTAATTCTATCCTGATTGCTTGTTATATCATTTTTGGCAATCACAATTTCAGCTTTAAGCTCATCAATCTCTTCATGAACCTTGTCGAACACCGGCTGTATATCGTCCCAGTCAAAACCATGATGCGCGGCTCGCTTCTGTAGCTTCTCTGACCAGCGCAATGCTGGCATCGTGGCAGCAATACCATCTAAATAACTTTTAGCCGGCTCATCCTGCCCAGACAACAATTTTTCAGCACGCTCTTTTTTCTTGTGTTTTTCCCAGTCCTCGTTCAACTTTGCTTCGTCTGTTGTTTTATCATCAGCGAAAACATGGGGGTGCCGACGGATGAGTTTATTGTTAATTTCATTCACCACATCAGTGAAATCAAACTGATTATTTTCTGACGCCATCTGCGCATGAAATACTATCTGAAATAACAGGTCTCCCAGTTCATTTTTCAGATCATTCATATCATTACGTTCGATAGCATCGGCAACTTCATAAGCCTCTTCCACCGTATAAGCAGCGATACTGGAAAACGACTGTTTAACATCCCAGGGGCAACCGCCATCAGGGTTGCGCAAGTCAGCCATTATCTGTAATAACGTTTCAAGTTCACGCATAAGAAGTAACTCAGTTTTTAGAATGTATGATGTCTGCTCATGGACATAAAGAGAAGTTTGCAGTAGGCAGTTATCAGTTAAAAACGTAGGTCGGGCACTGCCCGACAGAATGCAAACGACAGCCTTATAGAACGGCGGGCAATGCCCGCCCTACCAAAACTGCCAACTTCTCTTAAGACTCAACAGCAGGCTCCCACACCTTAAAACTCGAAACGAACACCGACATGAAAATCATCATCAACCTCATAATCAAACCCATTATCCAGTTCGATCTCAAGCTTTCGGTAACCAACATATGCCCGTGCGCTGGGTGTAACCTCCAGCTCCAGAGCAAGGCGATATTCCTGCACACCAGCGAAATCTGAAAGGCTGGTTACTTCCGGCGCATAATACAATTCGCCCAACACTGCCAGTGGTGCACTGCTCGGGAAAACGTAACGTATCTTGGCGCCCAACGCGAGCGCGCCGCCATCAAGATCCAGATTGCCTGTTGGCCCCTCTAATGTTCCAGCATACACTTTTGCACCAACGCCAAAATGCAACGCTTTTACGTCACCAGTACTGCTGCCGCTGACCAGAATTGAGCCGTTAGCAATAACATCATTATGTTCATTAATCAGCGCACCAAAGCCAATATCTGCGCCACCATAACCGAAAGATGCGGTTTGCGTTAAAAAAGTAAATTCAGCCATGTCACTACCCAGGCGGAAATCGATAGCGCCAGCTGAAGCATTATTAAATGTGAAGAGTGATGCTGTTATTATCAATGCTTTACGTAGCATATTTTGTTTTTCCTCTAAATCGATTGATATTCTAATGATTAATCTGACGCAGATTCTAACACGCCCGATAATATTACAATGATAAAATGGGCTTACATATTGTAGGATTAAGTCCACGTCAAAGTAGACGATAATTTTACTCAACAGTTCAGACGTCTTGCACGATAATTAATCACTTTGCCTTAGCTAATACCAGATGAATAACAAACAAAAACTAATAGATAAGTTAGCCCATGCGTTTCCTGCCAAGAAATCTCATCACCAGCTACTGCATGAAATCGAGGATTTAAAACCCTACGAATGTGACGCCTTATCTGCCTATCAGGCCGTACCACTGGCAGTGGCTATTCCAGATGAAATTGAACAAATTAAATTGATACTCTCTATCTGCTATGAAGACAACGTGCCTGTTGTTGCACGCGGCGCCGGTACCGGATTATCAGGTGGCGCCCTGCCACACGAAAATGGCATATTATTAAGTCTGGCAAAATTCAATAAAATAATTTCAATCAATGAGAACAACAATACTGCGGTGGTTCAACCCGGCGTTAGAAACCTGGCTATCTCTGAAGCGGCAAAAGAATTTGGCCTGTATTACGCACCCGACCCTTCATCCCAGATTGCCTGCTCTATTGGTGGCAACGTTGCCGAAAATGCTGGGGGCGTGCACTGCCTTAAATACGGTCTGACTGTACACAACATCGTTCAACTAAAAGTAATTACTATGGATGGCGATGAGCTAACCATCGGCTGCGATGCTTTCGATTCACCCGGATACGACTTCCTGGCTTTACTTACCGGCTCTGAAGGTATGTTAGCCATCATTACCGAAATCACCGTGAAACTATTACCCATACCTGCCGTCGCCAAAGTTATGCTGGCCTCGTTTGATGACATTGCGGTCGCCGGCCAGGCGGTCAGCGATGTTATCGGGCAAGGCATTATTCCTGCCGGTCTGGAATTAATGGATAACGCAGCGATAAAAGCTGCTGATGATTTTGTACATGCAGGCTACCCCCATGATGCCGCCGCTATCTTATTATGCGAAATAGATGGCTCAGTAGAAGAAGTGCAAGATCAGCTGCAACGTACCGAACAAATTTTAAAAAATTCAGGTGCAACCAAGATTCAAACAGCCAGAGATGAAGCGCAGCGCGCGCAGTTCTGGGCTGGACGAAAAGCTGCATTCCCTGCTGTTGGCCGCTTATCACCTGATTACTACTGCATGGACGGCACCATTCCGCGTCATCAGATTGCCAATGTACTCAAACGCATCACTGATTTATCAGAAGAGTACGGTCAAACCGTAGTAAACGTATTCCATGCTGGCGATGGCAATTTACACCCGTTAATATTATTCGATGCAAACAACGAAGGTGAATTAGAACGCACCGAAGAACTGGGCGGAAAAATTTTAGACTACTGCGTTGAAGTCGGCGGCACGATAACTGGAGAACACGGTGTCGGCATAGAAAAAATCAATCAGATGTGTGGTCAATTTAACAGTGAAGAAATTACACAGTTTCATGCCATTAAAATTGCTTTTGATGAAAAGCAGTTATTAAATCCCGGCAAGAACATTCCCACATTACAGCGCTGCGCAGAGTTTGGTGCGATGCATGTACACCATGGCAAGTTACCGCATCCAGAGCTTGAGCGATTTTAAATATGAAAATAAACAGTGCGCTGAAATCGTTCTTCGGCAATTGCTCCTGCATTGCTCTACTAAGTGACATCCATGTCACGACCACGATTTTCAGCATACCCCCCATCCATGGGGATAACCGCACCGCCTTCCTGGCTCCTTGCGGAATACCGCCCATCCATGGGCATAACCGCACCGCCTTCCTGGCTCCTTGCGGAATACCGCCCATCCATGGGCATAAATAATGAATAATGATTTCTCTGAAACTCTGAATGAACAGGTAGCCTGTGCATTCGCCAATAAAACACCCTTGATTATTGCCGGTGGTAATTCCAAAGCTTTTTACGGCAATCATGTTGAGGGCGATGTCATCTCAACTGCCAAACATACGGGTATTATCGAGTACCAACCCAGTGAACTCATTGTTACTGTTCGCAGTGGCACTCTACTAAGTGAGTTAGAAGCTGAATTAAAAGCCAATAAACAGATGCTCGCCTTTGAGCCACCACAACACACTTCCAGTTCAACAATTGGCGGCGCGATAGCGTGTGGACTCTCTGGCCCACGCCGCATAGCCTGCGGCTCTGCACGTGACTTTGTACTCGGCACTACCATCATCAACGGCAAAGCCGAACAGCTTCGTTTTGGCGGTCAAGTGATGAAAAATGTTGCCGGTTATGACGCCTCACGTTTAATGGTCGGCGCGCAAGGCACTCTTGGTATTTTATTAGACCTGTCATTAAAAGTATTACCCATGAGTGAGGCTGAAGTTACACTACAATTAAAAACTGAATTAGATACTTCTATAAAACATATCCAGCAATGGTTGAAACAAGGTCTGCCTATTTCTGCAAGCTGTTATGTCAATAACAGCTTAACGCTGCGCTTAAGCAGCACACCAACCGCTGTAAACACTTCAGCAAGCACTATCAATAAGCTCTTTGAGACGGAAGAAATAACAAATGATTTTTGGCTCGGTATCAAAAACCAGAGCCATGATTTTTTCGCTGAAAAAAATCTGGCAGAAGACCAGCAACTGTGGCGCTGTTCACATCAAAGTGACACAGTATTTTATGGTAACAATAATAACACCCATATAAACGATCAATTAATAGAGTGGAATGGTGCTTTACGCTGGATAAAAAGCCATAGATCCTTATATGATGAGGCAGAAAAAAATAACGGTCACGCCACACTATATCCGGTCAATAAAGAACACATAGACACTGATATTTTCCAACCGCTGCAACCGGGTTTAATGAAGATACACCAACGCATGAAAAAAGCATTTGACCCTGAAAATATTCTAAATCCTGGCCGACTATACACCAGCATATAAGCTGACAGATTCACGATGAAAACCAATATAATCAATGACTTTCTGCAGACCCATGATGGTATCGAGGCCAATAAAATTCTACGCAGCTGCGTGCACTGTGGATTTTGCAATGCTACTTGCCCTACCTATCAATTACTGGGTGATGAATTAGACGGTCCACGTGGACGCATCTATCTGATTAAACAAACACTCGAAGGTAAAACACCAACACGTCAGACACAATTGCATCTGGATCGCTGTTTAACCTGCCGTAATTGCGAGAGCACATGCCCTTCCGGTGTACAGTATAGTCAGCTACTAAACATTGGTCGCACCGTAGTAAACGAAAAAGTACCACGCAGTATCAGCCAAAAAGCGTTACACCTGATTTTACGCAAAACTTTTCTCAGCCCTCTTTCCTTCTCAACCATAATAAAGACCGGGCAAATATTCAGACCTTTTTTACCATCTGCAATAAAACACTCTATTCCCGAGAGACAGAAGAAAGTTTCTTTCGAAAACGTCACACATGATAGAAAAATTTTACTTGTTCCCGGCTGCGTACAAACCAGCCTGAAACCAAACATCGATCTCGCGGCAAAAATTGTATTCAGTAAATTAAAGATCGAGTGCTTAGAAATACCCGCAGCAGGTTGCTGTGGCTCATTGAGTCATCACCTGAATGCAGAAACCGAAGCGATGCAAATCATTAAAAAAAATATTGATAGCTGGTGGCCTCTGATTGAAAAAAAATCTATCGAAGCCATATGCATGACTGCCAGCGGATGTGGCGTCGCTATCAAAGAATACGAACAATTACTCGCTGACGATAGTCAATATGCAGCAAAAGCAAAAACAATCAGTGTGCTCTATAAAGACCCTGCTGAGATCGTTGCCGCCGAACTAAAAAATAATAAGCTGAGTGACATCCGACAACTAATCGAAGAGAAACAAGCTGCCAACACTTATAACAATATTGCTTTCCACCCACCCTGTACATTGCAGCACGGCATGAAAATAAATAACCTAATTGAACCTATCCTTAGTGAGTGCGGTTTCACCGTGAATTCTTTCAAAGACAAACACTTATGTTGCGGTTCTGCCGGCACATATTCGATCACGCAGAAAAAACTTTCTCAGCAGTTATTATCAAATAAACTCAGTAATATAAATAAGGCAGAACACGACGTCATCGTCACAGCAAATATCGGCTGCCAGCTGCATATGCAAAGTGGCACAACAACACCGGTTAAACATTGGCTGGAACTTTTCATCTAATAGTAATGCGAGCTCGCCACACCAATACTATTTCACTTTTAATATTATCAGTGTGCCTGCTGACATCCGCTCACCTTGCTGCTGATTCAGTTTATAAATCAATTGATGAAGATGGCAAAGTCACCTACACCTCAACCCCTTCAGCAAATAACAGTGATGTTGTTAAAGTAAAACTATTACCACCGCCCTCAGAAAAAGAAATAAAACAAGCACAACAACGACACCAGCAGAACCTGAGAACAGATAAGATACTCGACGAGAACAGACAGAGGCGTTCGCAAGAACTCTCTGATAAAAACCGCATTAAACGCGAAAAAAAAGAACTGGCTGAAATCAATCAAAAACCTGAAGAAACTAAAGAAGAAGGCCCATATTACGGTATCCCGGGGCATGGCATACTGGTTTTACCCAAAGGCCCCAGAATTAATCGTTAACATTATCAATAATCCATTGATAACCGCGAAATAGTACCAAAATCGCTAAATTTTACTCAAAAGCACTACCAAGATAACCTTATTGCTTATAAGTAGTTCAATAGCTGCATTTCTGGCACAATACCGCTCCAACCACTAACACCTTAAAACGAAAGGCAAAAACATGAGCATTACTTCATTCAACCCTCCTGTTCGCACATTAATGGGTCCCGGCCCATCCGATGTACATCCACGCGTAACTGGCGCTATGGCACGCCCTTGCATCGGTCACCTAGATCCTGCATTTGTCGGCATGATGGATGAAGTCAAAACCATGCTGCAATATGCCTACCAGACTAAAAACCAATTAACCATTCCTGTGTCCGCACCAGGCTCTGCCGGTATGGAAACAACTTTCCAAAACCTGCTTGAGCACGGCGATAAAGCAATCATTGCGCAGAACGGCGTCTTTGGCGGTCGCATGAAAGAAGTCGCTGAACGTTGTGGCGCCACCGCAATCATGGTGGAAGATGACTGGGGCAAACCCGTTGACCCGCAAAAAATTGAAGATGCCTGCAAAGCACACCCCGATGCAAAGCTGGTAGCCTTTGTTCATGCTGAAACATCAACTGGCGCTCGTTCTGATGCCGAAACTATCTGTAAGATTGCACATGACCATGACATGCTAACCTTGGTTGACGCGGTGACATCAATCGGTGGTAGCGAACTACGAGTTGATGACTGGGGTATCGATGCTATTTATTCCGGCACACAAAAATGTTTATCTTGTACCCCGGGTATCTCACCGGTCAGTTTTAGTGAACGCGCTATCGAAGTGATTACCAGTCGTAAATCACGCGTACAAAGCTGGTTCTTAGACACTAACTTAGTAATGGGTTACTGGGGCGCTAATGCAAAACGCGCTTACCACCACACTGCGCCAGTTAATGCACTATACGCACTGCATGAATCATTAGTAATGTTACAAGATGAGGGCATTGAGAATTCCTGGGCACGTCACAAGAAAAACCATCTTGTTTTACGTGCTGGTCTTGAAGCCATGGGTTTATCTTTCATCGTAGATGAAGAACACCGCTTATCACAACTTAACGCTGTAACGATTCCTGAGGGTATCGATGAAGCAGTTGTTCGTTCTCGCTTATTAAATGATTTCAATCTAGAGATCGGCGCAGGACTTGGTGCACTGGCTGGCAAAGTTTGGCGCATCGGTCTGATGGGTCATAGCTCACGCGCAGAAAACATCTTCTTGTGCATTGCTGCTTTAGAAGCGGTAATGAGTGACATGGGCGCTGATATTAATACTGGTGTTGCCCTTTCTGCAGCGCAAAATGCCATGAAATAAAAACAACTGTTGTTTCAAAAAAGGCTCCCCTTGTATTATTACAGCAGGAGCCTTTTTTATTTCAAAGACTACTGATTATTACAAATAATTAGAGCCGCACCAACTAGAATTATCAATTTAAGCGGGTAAGATAGCAACATGAAAATATATCTGGTTGGTGGCGCAGTTCGTGATGAGATACTGGACTACCCATTTACTGAAGAAGACTGGGTTGTTGTTGGCGCCACTGTTGATGACATGATTAGCGCTGGCTACCAACAAGTAGGCAAAGACTTCCCGGTTTTTTTGCATCCTAATACTAAAGATGAACACGCACTGGCAAGAACCGAAAGAAAAACGGCAGCCGGATACAAAGGTTTCGAGGTACACGCCTCACCCGATGTCACTCTGGAGGAAGACCTGATCCGTCGCGACCTGACCATTAATGCGATAGCAAAAGATAGCAATGGTGAATACATTGATCCTTTCAATGGTATCGAAGATATAAAAAACAAAATATTACGCCATGTCTCAGATGCCTTTAGCGAAGACCCTGTTCGCATCTTACGTATTGCACGATTTATGGCGCGTTACGCACACCTGGGATTTAGCGTTGCAGACGATACCATGCAGTTAATGAAGAATATGGTTTCAGCAGGTGAAGTTGACGCACTTGTTCCTGAGCGTGTCTGGCAGGAAATGGAAAAAGCCCTGTCTGAAAAAACACCCGAAAAATTCGTAGAAACTTTACGCGAATGCGGTGCACTAAAACGCATAATACCTGAACTTGATTGCTTATGGGGCGTGCCGCAACCAGAAGAGCATCACCCTGAAATCGATACTGGCATACATACCATGATGGTGCTGGAGCAGGCATGTAAATTAAGCACTGACCCACAGGTGCGTTTTGCTGCACTGGTGCACGATTTAGGTAAAGGAACCACGCCGAAAAAAGACTGGCCACGACATATCGAACACGAATCACGAGGAGCAGACATAGTAAAGGACGTCTGCAAACGCATGCGCATACCTAATGAGTATCGAGATCTTGCTGAACGAACCGCGCGATTCCACCTGCATTATCATCGCGCACTTGAACTCAAACCTGCCACTGTCGTTAAAACACTGGAGCAGCTTGATGCATTTAGAAAAGTAGAACGTTTCGAAAAATTTTTACTGGCATCAGAAGCCGATGCTCGTGGCCGCCCAGGATACGAAGATAAAAATTTTCCACAGGGTGATTATTTTCGGCAGGCACTAAACGTATCTGCAAACATAGATGTCGGGGCATTACGTAGCCTTGGTTTCGAAAACATGGCGCTGGCAAACAAAATAAAAGAAAAGCGCATAGAAGCTGTCAGCCTATTGAAAGGCAAATCACTATAAGTCAAGCCGTCAAAACAACTAGTGAATAAACCGGATACCTATTTCCCGATAACTTTTTCAACCCTGCACAAAATATTTTTAGCGTTGGTTAACGCCAATGCAAACCCCAAAGAAACACCCACCGCATTAGCAATAATATCGCCAAATTCCGAGTATCTAGCCGGATCAAAGCTTTGCAGATACTCGAGAGACGCTCCCATAAAGACAAAAACAACCGCAATCATATTCCGCTGAAACTTATCGTGATAGATTTGCGCGAACCATGCCATCAAAACAAAATAAGCTAAAGCATGAAAAAACTTGTCTTCATAAGGAAAGCTTAATTCCAAATCCACTGGCTGGCTGGTTAACGATAAAAAAATGACCATGGTAACCAGCCCGTATCCAAAGGCTAACCATATAAAACGTAATTTCAGGTCAGGATCTGCTTTAGCAAACATAATTTAATCTCTGGTTATAAGTCATAAATTATAAATATAAAGATAATAAAATAACGCCCAGTAATAATCGATAGATCACAAATGGCGTCATACCCACTCTTTCAAGCAACATCAAAAAGTAGTGAATACAAAGATAAGCACTGACAGCAGAAATTGAAGCACCAATTATCAAATCATCGATATCACCCGCGCTCGCCACTTCAAGATAATCCAGTGTTTCTACGCCACCGGCTAAAACGATCACCGGGATTGATAATAAAAATGAAAAACGAGCTGCTGCCTGCGCCGTCAGGCCCAACATCAGACCGGCGGTAATGGTAATTCCTGACCGTGATGTACCGGGAATTAATGCAATCGCCTGCGCACATCCGATAATAACAATATCTTTCCATGACAAACTATGTTCATCGCGGTTTCTTTTTCCAGACCAGTCTGCGTACCACAGCAATAAACCAAAAATAATAGTGGTTGTCGCAATAACGAGTTCAGTACGTAAGTTATCACTAATAAAATCTTTAAACAGCAAGCCCACTATACCAACAGGAATCGTTCCGATAAGCACACCCCAGGCCAATTTGCTGTCTTCAGAGTGTTTGCCTTTTAGTGATGCAAACCAGGCAAAAAACATGAGACTGATTTCTTTTCTAAAATA
>JAUVDN010000073.1 GCA_030595325.1 Gammaproteobacteria bacterium
ATTTAATTATAAATACCATGTTCACGTGTAGATAAGAACTTAATCTCTGGCCATTTCTCGATAGTCATATCAAGATTAACCCGCGTCGGTGCGATGTAGGCCAAGTCACCCGCATGATCTAACGCCAGATTGCTCGTCTGCCGGGCCTTGAATTTTTCCAGTTCTTTTTCATTACTACATTCGACCCAGCGAGCCGTGGTTACATTCACCGCTTCAAAATCACAGTCAACGCTGTACTCATCCATCAGTCGATATTTTACTACCTCAAACTGAAGCACACCCACTGCGCCCAGGATAAGATCATTATTATGTAGCGGCCGATACAACTGGGTTGCACCTTCTTCACATAACTGCATCAAACCTTTTTGCAACGCTTTCATTTTTAATGGATCTTTCAAGCGCGCACGTTGAAACAGTTCAGGTGCAAAGTTAGGTATGCCGGTAAACGCCAGATCTTCACCCATGGTGAAAGTATCACCGATACGCATAGTGCCATGATTATGCAAGCCGATAATATCTCCTGTATAGGCTTCTTCAACCTGTTCGCGGTCCGATGCCATAAAGGTTACTGCATCGGCCAGCTTTATGTCTTTGCCTAAACGAACATGTTTTACTTTCATGCCTTTTGTATAAGTGCCCGAACAGATACGCACAAAAGCGATGCGATCACGATGTCCCGGATCCATGTTTGCCTGAATCTTAAAAACAAAACCAGTAAATTTTTCTTCTTCCGGTTTTATTTCTCGCGTCTGCGTATCACGACTTTGAGGTGAGGGTGCAAAATCATTTAAGGCATCAAGTAATTCTCCAACGCCGAAGTTGTTGATACCCGAACCAAAAAATACCGGCGTCAACTCACCTTTTTGATAGGCTTCCAAATCAAATTCATGACTGGCACCTTTTACCAGTTCGATTTCTTCACGGAGCTCTTCTGCCATATAACCCAAGATCTCATCTAATTGTGGATTATCCAGACCTTCGATGACATCACCCTGCTGTATCTTACCGCCATGCGTTGCACTAAAAAATTGTACCGTATCATTGGCAAGATTAAACACACCTTTAAAGTTTTTGCCCATGCCTATAGGCCATGTAATCGGTGCGCACTTAATCTTTAAGATATCTTCAATCTCATCAAGGATATCGATAGGTTCACGTGCTTCACGGTCCATCTTGTTAACAAAAGTGATGATTGGTGTGGTACGCAGACGACACACATCCATCAGCTTGATGGTACGCTCCTCTACACCTTTAGCTGCATCGATTACCATCAAGGCAGAATCTACGGCAGTAAGCGTACGGTAAGTGTCCTCAGAAAAATCTGCGTGACCGGGAGTGTCCAGTAAGTTGATAATGCAATCTTTGTGTGGAAACTGCATAACAGAAGACGTTATTGAGATGCCACGCTGCTTTTCCAGTTCCATCCAGTCAGATGTTGCATGACGTGCTGCTTTTCTGCCTTTGACGGTACCCGACACCTGAATTGCCCCCCCAAAAAGCAATAACTTTTCAGTCAGTGTTGTTTTACCCGCATCAGGGTGAGAGATAATAGCGAAGGTACGCCGACGTTTTACTTCTTCTAAATAAGCCATAGCGGCGCAATTATACAGGCTTCCCTAATATAGGGAATCGAATTGTTTAATTAGCGCGTATGCCCAGCTCAGAAATTTCCGAATATTCATTGATATTACAGCGTCCAGTGACATAGACCCTGACCACCTTATTTGATGACACCGCTTCCAGTAACGCCAGATACATTTCTTTACCACCGGAGATGTCATAGTCCTGATAGAACCACTGCTTCTTCTTGCACGAACTTCTATTGCCTTTGATATCAATATTAACCTTAAATCGATGATGAATCGTTGGCACCAGTTCAACCACATAACCATAATCTGTCCAGCCAGACGTTGCCTGTACAGAAAGATGAAACAACATCAAAAATACCAATAAGAAATACCGCACTACCAGCTCCTGTTATAGTCAAGATTTGCAGCGCCGGGCTTCATGTCTTGACTGCTACCAACAGCACACAGCTCAGCATCTAAATTTTCAACCCAGTCACGATAATTCAACATAACCGTTGGTGACATAATACAGGCTTTATTACCAAAAGGATGACCGAGATGCAACAGCATATGACCTAACTCATGGGTTAACAATGCAGCAGAATAATTAATAATCTGCTCTGTTGAATATGATTCGTCACCCCTTAACGTTTCAAGAAGCGTAGTATCATTAAGCATCGGGTACACCATGATATAAACATAACTGTTAAGCGAAGCATATTTGCTGTACGTAGTAGTACCCGCGGTAATTCCACCGCGCATCGATGAATGCACATCCATTGCATAATACTCCGCACTTGCCACCAACTGATTAGTAATTAAAACATCATAGGGCATTTTGCTATAACCCAGACTATCCCACCACACCCATTGGTGATAACCGTTATGATTTAACACCGGTTTACCATCATCCGCTTTTTGTAACTGCCAATAATTAAGCCTTTCTAGCAAGGTATCGATTAAGGCATACGAAAGCCCGATAAAATCTTTTTGTTTTTCATCGGGATTCAACAGATAGGGTTGCGCGTAATTGATAACGCTCTGCTCATTTCCAGAATAATTAGACAGGGTGGCATACAATGCTTGCTGCATTTCTTCACGCGCCTTGCTCTTCGCTGCAGCATCGATAAAATCAGTGTCAACGATCTCGCTTTTTCTCTGTGCGATAACTGAAGGGTCCAGATAGTTAAATGTTTCTTCAATAGAAATAACTTCTGTCTCTGAAAATTCAATATCGATATCAAAAAACTTTTTCACCATTAACTGACTAGTTAATAATATTTGCTTAATTTGCGAGTCAGTTAATTGTTTAAAGCGTGAATTAACGACACTGGCAACACTTAGCTGGACAGGCTGTCGGCTAATATCAGGAAGCGGCACAACAGACCAATCCGTTTTACTGTCAGTTAATTCAACATGGTCGTTAAGTTGCTTACTGAGCTTCTTACTGGACTGTTCATCATTATTCAGAACTTCACTCGGAGCATTTACAGTATCACTACAAGCGTTAAGAACACAAAGCATTAACGCGAGTGGTACAGCAAGCAATAACGCTTTGCTTTGCATATTTGTATAAGAAAAATGCTTCAGCTTCATTACAAATGCCATCCTCTGCATTTAAATAAGATTTTATTCTTCCGGTTGCGCCAGATATTTTGCCAGAATAATTGCATCTTCACGACCAGATTCTGCGGGATAATAGGCTTTACGCACACCGAGCTCATGGAAACCCTCTGATAGATACAACTGCTGTGCATTATCATTGCTACGTCGCACTTCCAACAGGATCATATCAACATCGGTCAGGTTAGATTTTTTAACCAGATGCCGCAACAGATATCGCCCCAAACCTTTTCCCTGATACTCTGGGTCAACACAGATATTTAAAACGTGCGCTTCACCGGGAGAGAGCATGACAATGCCGTAACCAATTACATTCTGATCAAGCGTCATAACCCAGGCGTGATAACCGACTCGTAAACAGTCTCTAAAAATTCCTAAAGTCCACGGGTGGGGGTAAGCTTTCTCTTCTATAACGAGCACCGGTTTCAAATCTGGATAATTCATCGTGCGTAGCTCGACCAGCGCACTCAGATCATCATTCATGTTTTGAAAATTTACTGCCATAGTTTTTACTTTATTACATTTTTAATTGCAACTGCTGCAGGTCAGACCAGGCTTTTCGCTTATTATCCGAGTTAAGGATAAGTTCCTGTGGCGAGTAACTAACAAACAGTGGTACCGAATCATATTGCAACGCTGTTTCATTTTCTGCACTGGCATTATTCATCTCACGATATTCATCCAGCGATAAATTCTTCTGCAGCAAACATTGCACAGCAGTTTCACCCAATATAACTAAAAGCTTGGGTTTTATCAGCTCAATCTGCTGCTTTAAGTTAATATCGCACGACTGAATCTCTTTAGGCGAGACGGTGTGGTTAACCGGAACACTGCATTTTAGTAATGAGGTTATATAGATATCATCAAAAGCAATGTTTATTGCACCTAGCATTTTGCTAAATAACACTTCTGACTGACCGCTGCATAAAACTCCGGCTTTATCATCATCCCTGCTAGCAGAAAGAAGAATAAACATAATGTCAGCCGATTGGTTACCGCGACCTGCTATCGCCTGCTCCCTCGTCTTATGCAATTGACACCGTTCACATTGCTGTATCTCACGATTGACTTGTGACCAGCTTATTTCTGACAAGCCTGTAACATCAGCTTCCGTGCTTTTATTATAAGGGGCGCTGCTTTCAGCAACGGCATGACCAGTGTTTTGATTAGCCTCGCTTGTATCAGTAGCATGTGCTTCAGTAACATGTATTGCAGTAACAAGTGGCTCAGCTTCTAGCAGCTGCCAACACTGTATCCCCATTGCATCAAGATAATAACGACGGATGCTCTCATCCATAGTTGGCATCCATAGCAAGTGCTGCATCATTACTCATTAACTAAACATCACCAAGCTGCGGGTGCTCTCTGTCATCATTTGATTCAAGTTTATTTAAAGCGTTGATATAAGCGTTAGCAGAAGCAATAACTATATCTGTATCCGCCCCCTGACCACTGACAATTCGACCACCTTTTTCTAAGCGTACCGTCACCTCACCCTGCGCATCTGTACCGCTGGTGATATTATTCACTGAATAAAGTTGCAGTTGAGTGCCACTATTCACCACACTTTCGATGGCTCTGAATGAGGCATCAACCGGCCCACCGCCACTGCCGTTAGCAGAAACTTCATTACCGCCGATTTCCAGCACCATAGCTGCTGCTGGGGTTTCACCTGTTTCAGAACAAACACGCAAACTAACCAGTTTGTAATGTTCATTTTCTATCGCCCAATTAGTGTCGGCGACTAATGCGCGTAAATCTTCATCAAAGATCTCGTGCTTTTTATCGGCCAAATCTTTAAATCGGGCAAAGGTTTCATTTAAGTCCTGTTCAGAAGTAAAATCAATATTCAACTCAGCTAGCCGGCTTTTAAATGCATTGCGACCTGAATGTTTGCCTAATACCATTCGATTATCTGACCAACCAACATCCTGTGCACGCATTATTTCGTAAGTCTCACGGCTTTTCAATATACCGTCTTGATGAATACCCGATTCATGAGCAAAGGCATTAGCACCAACGATTGCTTTATTCGGCTGTACCGGAAAACCGGTAATACCTGAAACCAGTTTTGAACATGGCACAATCTGTGTGGTATCAAGATTAGTGTCACAGCTAAAGACATCCTGACGTGTACGAACGGCCATTACGATTTCTTCTAATGATGCATTACCTGCACGCTCACCTAAACCATTAATGGTACATTCAACCTGACGCGCACCATTTAACACTGCGGCCAGAGAGTTACCTACCGCCAAACCTAAATCGTTATGACAGTGCACAGAAAAAACAGCTTTATCGGAATTGGGGATACGTTCTAACAATGTAGCAATCAAATTGCCAAACTGATGCGGAATGTTATAACCCACAGTATCGGGAATATTGATGGTGGTCGCACCGGCATCAATTACAGCCTCAATGATACGGCATAGAAAATCAGTTTCTGAACGACCCGCATCTTCCGGTGAAAATTCAACATCATCAGTATATTGTCGCGCCAACTTTACTGATTCAACTGCTTGCGCAAGCACATCATCAGGCTGCATACGCAACTTCATTTTCATGTGGATGGGAGAGGTTGCAATAAAAGTATGGATGCGTGAAGACTCCGCTGGTTTTAATGCATCACCGGCACGAACAATATCTTTTTCCAGAGCACGTGCTAAACCACAGACAGTGCTGTTCTTTACGACAGACGCCACCGCTTGCACTGATTCGAAATCTCCTGGACTGGCAATCGGGAAGCCAGCTTCGATGATGTCGACGTTCATTTTTTCCAGTGCTTTGGCAATACGCACTTTTTCATCCTTGGTCATGGAAGCACCGGGGCTTTGCTCACCATCACGCAAGGTTGTATCAAATATTATTAACTTATTACTATTATGTTTTATTACTTGAGATTCATTACTCATGATCTGACCTTCAAATCAAAATATTTATTCGGCTAACTGCAATATGCACGTGCTCTCCTCGTCAGGAATCAATAAATGCCCTAAGGCAGGAGGAGTAATGAGCCCTGCAGTAAAGAGCCCCGCAGTGAAGAACTTGGCATGATAACCACAGCCAGCGCTGACGCATTAGAAGTACGCGCTTCAGCTAGATCAAGTTGTGGTGTGAAATAATTCATATCTGGAATAACTATAGCGATTACTCAGGAAATATACAAGCCGATAGACTGTTTTAAGATTCTGCTTTGCCACGCTTTTTAAAACGACGCAGAACACTGATTACAGGGCCAGATAATGCATACAACATAAAACAGCTAAATAATGCGATTGGCGGGTCGATGGCAGCAAACACAAAAACCAATACCACTATAAGCATTGCCATGAATGGTACTTTATTGTGAAAATCGATATCTTTAAAACTATAGTAAGACACATTACTCACCATCATCACACCGGAAAACACGATAATCGGCAAAGCAAACATCGAAACCGACTCACCGGTAATTCCATTATCAAAGCATGCCCAGACAAAACCGACAACCACGCCTGCAGCTGCCGGGCTGGGCAGGCCCTGAAAATAACGTTTATCAGTATTGCTGGCTTTGGTATTAAAACGCGCCAGACGCAACGCACCCGAGGCCACATATAAAAAAGCCGCTAACCAGCCTAACTTGCCAAATGTAAAACTGACATTGATCAGTGATGACAAAGACCACTCATACATCACTAATGCAGGCGCCAGACCGAAAGAACCCATATCCGCCAGGCTATCATATTCCGCACCAAACTCAGTCTGTGTATTTGTCATTCGCGCAACACGACCATCAAGCGCATCGAGAATCATAGCGATGAAAATTGCCACACAGGCCAATTCAAACTTGCCTTGAGTTCCTGCGATAATGCCGTAGAAGCCAGCAAATAAGGCTGCAGTGGTAATTAAATTCGGTAGCAAATAAATGCCACGGCTACGCTTTTTAATGGGCGTTTCTTGAGGCGTTTCTTGAGGAGTGTCTTCTGGTGTGTCCATAGGGTAAGGATAGCCTAGTCCTGCTGTATCGTCTAACTATTTACAAAACATTAGTCCGCGAAGAAGTTTTTTTATAATTTCGCCACTAGCGTAATTCGCAGACATTTTTTATGATTTAGATATAAAAAAAGGGCTGTATAGCCCTTTTTTTACTTACAACAAACCTTGCTGATATTAGTTTTTAGTCTTATCAACAATCTTGTTAGCTTTGATCCAAGGCATCATTTCACGCAATTCTGCACCCACTTTCTCAATCTGATGCTCACGGCCTTTCTTGCGTAAAGCTTCTAGATTTTTTGCACCTGAATGCATTTCATCAATAAACTCTTTCGCGAACTGACCACTCTGAATCTCTTCAAGAATCTTCTTCATCTCAGCTTTTGTATTTTCATTAACAATACGTGGACCACGTGACACATCACCATATTCAGCTGTATTTGAAATTGAGTAACGCATATCAGCGATACCACCTTGATACATCAGATCTACGATTAATTTCAATTCATGCAGACATTCGAAGTATGCCATCTCTGGCGCATAACCTGCTTCGACTAATGTTTCGAAACCAGCTTGTACCAATGCAGTAGTACCACCACATAAAACAGCTTGCTCACCGAACAGGTCAGTTTCTGTTTCTTCACGGAACGTTGTTTCAATAATTGCTGTGCGACCACCGCCGATAGCTGAAGCATAAGATAATGCGATAGCTTTAGCATTACCCGTAGAATCTTGCGCCATCGCAATCAGATCAGGAATACCAGCGCCGTTAGCAAATTCACTACGTACAGTATGACCCGGTGCTTTTGGTGCAATCATGATTACATCGAGGTCAGCACGAGGGCTGATTGCTTCGAAATGAATATTAAAACCATGAGCGAAAGCCATGGCAGCACCTTGCTTGATGTTAGGCTCAATCTGCTCTTTATATAAAGCAGCCTGGTGCTCATCAGGCGCTAAAACCATCACTACGTCCGCCCAGGCAACACCGTCTTCGATAGACTTAACAGCAATACCTGCGCCTTCTGCTTTAGCTGTTGATGAAGATCCTTCACGCAAGCCAACACAAACATCAACGCCTGAGTCCTGCAGGTTATTTGCATGTGCATGACCTTGCGAGCCATAACCGATGATGCATACTTTTTTGCTTTGAATGATAGAAAGATCGCAATCTTTATCGTAATAAATATTCATTTTTACTTAATCCGTAAATGTTTTAAATTTAAAAAATTTGTTGTTATTTGTTAGCGGTGCATAGCCGCCTGCATAGTCACAGCTGAAAATCGAAACTAAAAGGTTTAGACGATACCTTTACCACCTCTAGCCATACCCAATTGCCCCGAGCGCACTACTTCCAGCATCGTAATATGCTCCAGTGCCTTCAAAACAGCATCGATTTTTTCACTGTCGCCAGTGACTTCTACGGTATAGGTAGTATCTGTCATATCGATAACATGACCGTGGAAGATATCCATGATGCGCTTAACTTCATCACGCCGCTCATCTTCTGCAACCAGCTTGATAAGAATCAGCTCACGTTCAACATGGGCATTATCGGTCAGGTTTACCAGTTTTACGACATCAATCAATTTATTTAGCTGCTTACAGACCTGTGCGACGATATCGTCAGTACCAGTCGTTACCAATGTCATCCGCGATAAAGTCGGATCATCCGTTGGCGCCACCGTTAATGATTCAATATTATATGCGCGTGCAGAAAATAACCCGGCGACACGTGACAGTGCACCCGCCTCATTTTCTAATAAAATAGAAATGATGTGTCTCATCTCTACTGCTTCTGTATTATTTTCTTCGTATACCACGGACTACACCAAAATCATTTCATTTAAGCCTGCACCGGCAGGAATCATCGGATAAACATTTTCTTCTCGATCAGTAATAAAATCAAGAAAGACCAGACGATCTTTTTGTTTAAACGCTTCTTCTAACGCGGGGCGTACATCACAAGATTTTTCTACCTTAATACCAACATGGCCATAACTTTCAGCCAGCATTACGAAATCTGGCAATGCATCAAAATATGACATGGCGTAACGTTTCTCATAAAAGAATTCCTGCCACTGCCTGACCATTCCCATGTAACCGTTATTCAGGTTAATAACCTTAAGAGGCAGACCATATTGTTTACAGGTCGATAATTCCTGCGTGCACATCTGTATGCTTGATTCACCGGTAATACAGGCAACTTCTTCATCAGGAAATGCCAGTTTTACACCCATTGCAGCAGGCAAACCAAAACCCATGGTACCCAGACCACCGGAGTTAATCCATCGGCGCGGCTTATCGAAACCATAGTATTGCGCAGTAAACATCTGGTGCTGCCCAACATCTGACGTTATATACGCATCACCGTTCGTTACTTTGTGCAGCTCTTCGATAACAAATTGTGGCTTTATAATCTCACTTTCTCTATCGTATTTAAGACAGTCCTGTGCACGCCAGTCATTAATCTGCGCCCACCACTTTTCAATCGCACCTTTATTTATCTGATTAGTCGCAGGTCCCAGCAATGCGTTCATTTCATCCAGCACTTCTGTTACTTCACCAACAATAGCAAAATCAACTGTCACATTTTTTGAAATGGAAGCAGGATCAACATCCATATGAATTATTTTTGCAGTTGGGCAGAATTTTTCCAGCGCACCGGTAACACGGTCATCAAAACGTGCGCCAATCGCGATCAACACGTCACAATGATGCATACTCATATTTGCTTCATAAGTTCCGTGCATACCCAACATGCCAACAGATAAAGAATCACTGGCAGGAAATGCACCCAAACCCATCAATGTCTGAGTAATAGGAAACCCCAATGAACGAACAAAGGTGTGTAACTGCTCAGAGCCGTTACCAATGATTACACCACCACCCGTATATATCATCGGGCGCTCAGCTTTCAATATTAACTCAATCGCTGCCTTCATCTGGCTATGATCAGTATTTGATGCAGGGTGATAAGAACGCATCTCTATTTCAGACGGGTATTCAAATGCCACTTTTTCAGCAGTAATGTCCTTCGGTATATCGATAACAACAGGCCCTGGACGCCCTGTTGTGGCGACATAGAATGCTTTCTTAAATGTCTCTGCAATATCATTTACATCATTAATCAAAAAGTTGTGCTTAACGATTGGACGAGTAATACCAACAGAATCCACTTCCTGAAAAGCGTCATTACCAATTAGGTGCTTAGGCACCTGACCAGTGATAACAATCATTGGAATGGAATCCATGTAAGCGGTTGCGATACCAGTTACCGCATTGGTTGCGCCAGGGCCGGAAGTCACAAGGACCACACCTGGTTTGCCTGTTGCTCTGGCATAACCATCAGCGGCATGCGTCGCGCCTTGCTCATGACGGACGAGAATATGCTGCACATCATCCTGCTTATAAAAAGCATCATAAATATGCAATACGGCACCACCAGGGTAGCCAAAAACGTAATCGATACCTTCAGCTTTCAGGCATTCGATAATTACTTCTGCGCCGGTTAATTCCACGGTTATATCTATCTCGCTGTTTCTATTAATGTTTCTATTGATGTTTCTATTGAGTTAACTATTTATTAGCTAAATCTACTATTATTAATACTTTTACAAATTAAGACTCTAATAAACCTTATAAATAAAAAGCTTTTTAAAGCATAAAAATTTTCTTGCCTATCGGCCGAACCGTGCATTCTAAACGGTTATTCGGCAAATTTCACGTACAATTTATAGATATAAATCAAGCTTGCTTCACATCGCTCTGCTTATGTGGCATCCGCATTATTATCATTTATTAAAGGCGAAAAAAAAACCCCGATATATATCGGGGTTTTTTATGTAACAGAATATCTAATTTAACTTAGAAATCTTCAGCTGCTGAACCACCTGCTGCTTGAGTCAATGACTCTTTGATTGCGTCAGGAGATGGCATAATATTCATAAAGCTGTTGTCACCCATCATGCTTAAGTCAGGGAAGTTAACAGCGATACGGAAGCGAGCATGCAGAGCTTCAACTTCATCACCAGTAACCAGAATGTCATATGGCAGATGCGCTGTAGAACGAAGTTCTTTAAAGTCGATTTCTGTCATAATAAAACCATCATCCATGTACTTGTTGCCTGTTGATTCAGAAGACAATGCAACACCAAACAATGTTTGCTTTTTACCTGGAATGTCGATGCGGTAAACCTTAGAAGCACCACCAGCTTTAGCAGCCAGGCCTTTTTCTACTGCAGCAACAGCTTCTTCATAGCTATCGTATTCTGCCAGTGAGTATGGCTCATCAAAGTATTCCATACCGAATGTGTAGTGATAACCAGCGATATCATCAGCATCCAGACCTTCTGCAGGACCGTATTCTTTTATAGAGCCTAAAGCAGTTTTCATTGCATCAGTTACAGCAGAGATATTGCCTTTAACATGGTAAGCCGCTGCCATGTATGCTGGGTTTGTGTAAGAAATTTGAAGCTGGTCGCCAACTTTAGTAATTGAGATACGTTGACCTGCAGCATAACCTGCTCGCTCATGAGAACCTGCTGCTTTTTTCAAAGTATCATTAGTAACAATGATGATGTGAGCAGTTTCGTATGGTGAATACTCACCTACAACGGTAAAACCATTATCTGCTAAAGATTTTTTAACATCAGCCACTTTATCGGCAACGGCACCAACGCCCGTTGAACCTAAAATAAACGGCTTCATTTCGTCGGCAGCATTTGCCACCATAGATGCCATGCTCATCACAGCTGCCGCTGTAACTGCAAGCACTTTAGTACTAACTTTTATCATGCTATTTCACTCCAATATTTACCCAAAATTATATTCATTTAGCCTCGGATGCCCCACACAAAATTAACTCCACTTTGGATTTAATCCACTCCTTTGCAAAACACTAAGGGTCGACAATCTAAATAAAAGCAGAGAGTTATGCAAGCTTTTTCGAAGAAAAATTATTGCAATCAATAGTTTAGAATATTCTTATATAGACTTATTCAATCGCCGATTCAGTCACAAACCAGCTATATTTCTTCTGATTTAAAGAATAACTGACACTACTGATTTAAAGTTGATTATTTACTGACCAAAAAAAGACCCCATACGGGGTCTTTTTTTATCATGCTTGTAAAGAATTAACTCAGTATTTTATCGCCCA
>JAUVDN010000085.1 GCA_030595325.1 Gammaproteobacteria bacterium
GGTATGACTGGCAGTAGGCCAGAGTTTTATATCTTTGCAGGTGCAAATATCAAGTACCGGTTTTACAGTATCTCTTTATCAATGTGCAATTCCAGACCAAATGTATGTTGCCCCCTGTCTTAGATTTCTAGCGAATATCGATATAGGTGACTCAAGTATTGTTTATAAGATCAGAAATCACAGGGCTTGAAAGTCTTAATTTTTTATCGACTGTAAGCAGAATGATGTCTTTATGTATTTTCCTGCTGGCGTCGAATAAATCGATTATGACCGCATGGTGAACAGTCGGTTATTTCGTCGCTGCTGAGAAATGGTTTGATCTTGCCGCAACTTTCACAGATCAATGTGCCCGGTCCGGTAATCTCACCGCTCTTGTAGACAGGAATCTGTTTTTCATCTGATCCGGCACCGGCGTCAGCATCCGGAACGGCTCGCCTGAATTGCTCCAGTTCGATACGTGTATGGTCTGCAACCGATAAAAACAGGTCGATGACTTTTCGTTCGATGATCTCTATATCCAGCATCAGCCAGTCATAAAATTCTGCGCTGGAATCCATCATGTATTCTGCCGCATCGTTGATATCACGTTTGATATATTCACTTATCTCATGGGCTTCATCGGTGGTGACCACGCCAAGTTCTACAGCCTGATGTTTTGCCATGTCCAGTGCCTTCTGTAATGACATATCGCTGGGGTCTGCCTGTTCGAATGCGTCGCGCATCTCCTGCATCATCTGGTTATAGGCAGAAATCAGGTAGCTGGCGGGTTTTTTTTGTAGCTGAATCATTATGCCTCGTGTAATCGTGTTGTTGCTGGTGGTACTCGTGCTGTGATCCATAAGCCGTGGTTTATATCCCGTGGTCCATATCCGTTAGCCGAAAAAATGGACATCAGAGTGAAACCAGTCCTTTATGTCGCGTCAGCGCTAGTGTATCCTTTCACCCTGTTTAAATACTCGATATAAATACGCTATAAAGGCACTGCTCAAAACCACTGTTCGTGTTTTATTTATAGCCCAGAATTTACCCGCATGTGAAGTCATCCGACGAACTGCACTATTAATTATAAAAAGTTATGAATGAAGAATACCAGGCCCAGAAGATAGAAGAAAAAGTCCAAAAACTCTGGGATGAAAAATCGATTTTTCGCGCTGTCGAAGACCCGTCAAAAGAAAAATATTATTGCCTCGCCATGTTCCCGTATCCCAGTGGCCGTCTGCACATGGGTCACGTGCGTAACTACTCTATTGGTGATGTGATCTCTCGTTACCAGCGTATGCTGGGTAAAAATGTGTTGCAGCCGATGGGCTGGGATGCGTTTGGTCTGCCTGCTGAAAATGCGGCTATGAAGAACAAGGTGGCGCCAGCGAAATGGACCTATGAAAATATCGACTACATGCGAGACCAGCTGAAACGCCTGGGTTTTGCCTATGACTGGGACCGTGAACTGGCTACCTGTAAACCGGACTATTACCGCTGGGAACAATGGCTGTTTACCCGCCTGTTCAAAAAAGGCATGGCCTATAAAAAAACCGCAGGGGTGAACTGGTGTCCAACAGACCAGACCGTGCTGGCCAATGAGCAGGTCATCGACGGAAAATGCTGGCGTTGTGATACTGAAGTTGAGCGCCGCGAAATCTCGCAGTGGTTTATGAAGATTACTGATTATGCGGAACAGTTGCTCAATGATCTGGATCAGCTGGATGGCTGGCCAGAGCAGGTACGCACCATGCAGCGTAACTGGATTGGCCGTTCCACGGGTGTTGAGCTGAGCTTTGATGTGAGCGGCCATGCTGGCAATACGGCAGATGATATTGCGCCGTTAACGGTTTACACGACACGTGCTGATACTCTGATGGGTGTTACTTATGTTGCAGTTGCTGCTGAGCATACGCTGGCGAAAAAGGCCGCTGAGAACAATCCCGAATTACAGACATTTATTGATTCTTGTAAAACCACCAGTGTGGCTGAAGCTGATGTTGCCACCATGGAAAAGAAAGGTATGGCAACCGGTTACATGGCAACACATCCAATTACTGGCGAACAGGTTCCGGTCTGGGTGGCTAACTTTGTGTTGATCGATTATGGCTCCGGTGCAGTGATGTCTGTACCAGCTCATGATGCACGTGATTATGCTTTTGCGAAAACTTATGGTTTACCGATTAAGCAAGTCATCTATCCTGCAGATGGCAGTGATATTACGGTTGAAACCGATGCCTATACAGATAAAGGTGTACTTAAAAATTCATCACAGTTCGATGGTCTAACATCAGAGCAGGCCGTTGATGCGATTGCAGAAAAACTCGCTGCTGATGATAAAGGTGAAAAGCAAACAAATTATCGTTTGCGTGACTGGGGTGTTTCCAGACAACGTTACTGGGGCACACCAATCCCGATTATTCACTGTGACAAGTGCGGTACGGTCGCTGTGCCTGAAGATCAGTTACCCGTGGTATTGCCAGAAGATATCGAATACGGTGATGATGTTGGTTCACCGATTAAAAAAATGCCGGAATTTTATCAGACCACCTGCCCGCAATGCGGTGGTGATGCGGAACGTGAAACTGATACCTTTGATACTTTCTTTGAATCATCATGGTATTACGCGCGTTTCACTTGCCCGGATTCCGATTCAATGCTTGATGATAGAGCCAAATACTGGGCACCGGTCGATCAATATATCGGTGGTATCGAGCATGCCGTATTACACCTTCTTTATGCACGTTTCTTCCATAAATTGATGCGTGATGAAGGTCTGCTTGATAGTGACGAACCGTTTAAGAATCTGTTGACACAGGGCATGGTATTGAAAGATGGCAGTAAAATGTCGAAATCAAAAGGTAATACCGTTGACCCGCAGCCATTGATTGAAAAGTATGGTGCAGACACGGTGCGTCTGTTTATCCTGTTTGCCGCACCGCCAGATCAGTCGCTGGAGTGGAATGATGAAGGTGTTGATGGTGCATCACGATTTCTCAAACGTCTGTGGAAATTGGTTGAAGCGCATGTTGCACAGCAGGCAACCAGTACTGAACTGAATCTTGAAGGCTTGAGTTCTGAGCAAAAAGACATGCGCCGTAAATTGCATGAGACCATTGCGAAAGTGACGGATGATGTCGGTCGACGTCATACTTTTAATACCGCTATTGCCGCTGTTATGGAGTTGATGAATGACTTAAGCAAATTCAAAGATAACAGTGAACAGGGCGTGGCTGTTATGCACGAAGCCGTTGAAGGCATTGTTTTATTATTGTCGCCTATCGTGCCGCACATAACACAGCAATTATGGAATGACCTTGGTCATGAAGAATTACTGGCAGATGCAAACTGGCCTGTGTGTGATGAATCTGCATTGGTGCGTGATGAGATCGAGCTGGTGGTGCAGGTAAACGGCAAGCTGCGTTCAAAGATTAATGTAGCAGCAGATGCACCTAATGATGCTATCGAAGCCGCCGCACTGGTCGATGAAAAAATCCTAGCAAATATCGACGGCAAAACAGTGCGTAAGGTTATCGTTGTGCCTGGCCGCTTAGTTAATATTGTGGCTAATTGATATGACGCTGCTTTCAATGAAACTATTCTCTATGAAGCCGTTTTCTATGAAGCTAGCATCAAGGGCTGTAACACCTATGTCGTTAATGCGGCAGCATGGCTTAAAAGAACGACTTTTAATATTAGCACTGGTTTTTACGGTGAGTGCTTGTGGCTTCCAGCTACGTGGTTCACTGGAAATTTCTGATGATTTATCCCCCCTTCATCTGGAAAAAAATAGCGTCTTTGACCTAGCACGTGAGATCAAAGCGCTGCTGAGCACCAATGATATCAAAACAGTTGAGAGCGAAGGTTCTGGAGCAGGAGTAGGAGCAGAAAAAGCTAATTCTCAGTTGTCACTCTTAAACGAGTCAAAAACGAGGCGGGTACTGTCTGTTGATGGCAATGGTCGTGTTAGAGAGTTTTTGTTGATCTATACCGTTAATTATTCGATAAAGATAAAACAGTCAAAACTGTTAGATGAATCTCTTACTGTGCAACGAAGCTTATTATTTAATCCGGATGCTGTGCTCGCGGTGGTGAATGAATCTGAAGTTTTATATAAAGATATGCGGCGAGATGCTGCACGTTTGATCTTGCTGAAACTACAGGCACACTCGCGTAAATACGAGAGTGGCAGTATAGAGGCCGGTGAGACTAAGTAATGAATGTGCGCACCGATCAACTACAGGCAATGATTGGTAAAACAATCTATCCTGTTTATATGGTCAGTGGCGACGAGCCCTTACAGCAGATGGAATCTCTGGATCTAATCCGTTCTTTTTTACGTGAAAAAGAATTTGAAGAAAGAGAAGTACTGGATGTCGATGCGCAGTTTGACTGGCAGCGCTTATCAGATGAAGCAGCGAATATGTCATTATTCGCCACTAGGCGTATCGTTGAGTTAAGACTGCCATCGGCGAAACCGGGTAGGCAGGGCTCGCAAGCACTGAAGGAATATCTGGAGCGTCCTCCTGAAGATACGGTGTTAATCATCAATGCCGGTAAAATCGACGGCAATTCAAAAAAATCTGCGTGGTTTAAATCGGTAGATCAAAATGGCCTTATCGTACAATGCTGGCCAGTACCTGCGGATAGGCTGGTCCCCTGGTTACAACAGCGGTTTGCCTTACGTGATATGGATGCTGACAGTGACGTGCTTTCCTATATCAGCCAGCATGTTGAAGGTAATTTATTGGCCGCAGATCAAGAGATAGAAAAATTGTTCTTATTGCTGGGGCCGGGCAAAATCAGCTATGCTGATGTCGCCGAGGCGGTTACCTCGCAATCAAGATACAGCGTGTTCGAATTGGTCGATATGTTACTCACCGGTAATAAACAGCGTGTCATTAAAATAATTGCAGGGCTGAAAGCCGAAGGTGTTGTGCCGGTGATCATTAACTGGGCGTTGGCAAAAGATATCCGCTTATTGGCACAAGCTTCACAGGATATGTCATCAGCTGATTTTTTCCTCAAGCGCTCGGGTGTCTGGCAGAGCCGAGCCATTATGTTTAAGTCTTGTATGTCTCGTCACAGTCCACGAGCATTTCAGATGATGTTGAAACGGTGTTCCTATATCGATGCTGTCAGCAAAGGTATGATAGATGCTAATGTCTGGGATGAAATCGAAACGTTTTGTGTGCGTATGGCGGGGTCGACACGAGGTGCGTCAGTCAGGCGATAGGCTTGTCTAAACACCATGGGCGTCCGTTTTGAGCCATAGCTGGCATCGAAAAAAGTCAAAAATATTTCACAACAGAGGACCCGGACCAGAGGTTAAAGAGGAAATAATTTTTGGATATTTTTAACTGTAGGTGCGAATTCATTCGCACCTACAGTTTGTATTTTATTCAGCCCCGCCACCGTGCGGGCTTTTGTTTGTCTTATGTATTCTGTTAGTAAATATTCGCTAATTTTTCTGAGTCATCTTCTCGCTGAGAAATTAAGCTTAAATGCGTACCGCTTCATTAGTTTTCTCTAATGTGGTGAGTCAAGTTTTCTTACACTTTTAAGAGTAGTTTATTTGTTCTGTAAGCAACTGATTTAATTGATATATTGGTGCCGGTTAGAAGTCTTTACTGTTAGTCATAGCCAAAATAACATTTAATTGCAATATCACAGTTTCCTAATATTTTATTATTGATAGTTATATAACTTGTTGAAAAATATAGGTAATAAAATTTTGTAACTTAATATCTTAAATAAATTGTCGAATCGCTTAACAAAGATACCTGTCTTTAGTGGCTAAGTAATATAGGCAGCACAGAAAGCAATGAAAATAATTTAGATTTTTCTAACTATTTGTTTTTAGTTGGTCAATTATATGTTGGCATGCATCATGCTAATTATTCAGCACAAGATATATAAATGTGAAAAAGTAGTTTAGGAGTTAGAAATGAGAATTAAAGGTTTAGTAACAATGTCAGCATTATTGGTTGCTGCTCTTGCAAGTGTATCGGTGCAAGCGGCAACAGTGTCATTACTTAAATTGTACGATGGTAATGATGGCACCTATGAAGATGGCAGTGATTGGCTTTCTGACATCTTAGGTACAGATTTAACTGAAACCACAAGACTGAACTGGGTTTTTGATGCTGATGGAGACCCGTTAAATGGTAATCAATTGATTAATCCACAAACGTTAGGTGGCTTCACAATAACAGGTACTACGTTCAAAGCACCTGATGATCCTACAGAAGTTATTGCAGGCAACTGGAGTTACACATCAGCCACAAATGACATAGATTACCTGACGCTTAAATTTGACAATTTTTTCGCTCTTTATTTGATTGAAGATTATGTCTTAGGTGAAACCGTTGTTGGCTACTTTGATACGCTTGATTATGTAAGCATGGATGTTTTAGATTGGGATGAAAATGTTGTTGGAGTATTTGGAACTGACTATAAAGGTGGCAAAACAGACTTCGCTCTTTCACATGGAACAACATACGTAACAACTGTTCCAGTACCAGCTGCCGTATGGTTATTTGGTTCAGGTCTATTAGGTTTAGTCGGTGTAGCTAGACGTAAAAAAGCATAAAATCTAATCAATATTGATTATAGAAAGGCGGCTTTTTAGTCGCCTTTTTTATTCATGTGAATGTCCGCTTCTGGTTGTGACTTCAACCGGTCTACGCAACACATGTATTAAATCGTTCTGCGGGTGTTTCAAACTCTAGGTAGCTGGAGCGAGCAGGAAATGTGTGATGTCTTTGGTTATTGTTCTGGTAGGCAGGGTACTAAAGCATTTTCACTTTCTCATGCTGTCGCATACAGCGTAAGCGAAGTACCTGTTCCTGCAGCAGTATGGCTGTTCGGAACAGGTCTGATTGGTGTTGCAAGAAGAAAGGCATAGAAAAAAACATAAGATTATTACTTAAGTAGTAATTCAAAAAAACCGCTCATTTGAGTGGTATTCCGCAAAGAGCCATGGGTGGCGGTGCGCATATGTTTATGCCATGGCTGTAGCCTTTAATAAATCAACAACATTAAAAATACCTAACAGTTTGATAATACTGAGCACCTTTTAGATGGTATTTATACGTACCACTAATAAGTGATTAATTACTAATGTTTTAGGTGTAAATTAATCTTTATTTTTGTGAGATATATCACGGAGAATAGATATATAATTATTGTATTCTTGAATCAGAAGTTCGGTTCAGGATGTAAATATACTAAATATCGGAGAAGGTTGTGCGCGAGTTTGCTAATAAGCACTTTATATTAATGCGATTAAGATTTGCTGTCGCAAATAATATAATCAGGTTTCTATTACTCTTTAGTTTTATCTCATTTCCTATCAGTAGCTATTCTGCTACAGAAGATGTTTTACAGTCAGCGCAAAAATTATTACAGCAGGGCTATTCAATTCGTGCCTACGATCTGCTAGAAACCTTCGAAGATGAATTGGCCGGTAATACAGAATATGACTATCTTTATGGTGTCGCCGCTTTAGATAGTGGTGAGCCGCGTAAAGCTATTTTTTCCTTTCAGCGTGCGGTGATGACCGATCCGGATTTTGCTGGTGCCCGTATGGAATTAGCTCGTGCTTATTTTGAAATAGGTGAGTTGGAACAGGCAAAAGCGGAGTTTATTACTTTGCAGAGTATGTCGCCGCCAGAGCAAACACGCGATGCGATAGAAAAATATCTGGCAGCGATTGAAAACCAGAGTTTATCGAAAAGCCGAGGTTTTCATGGCTATGTTTTATTTGGTATCGGTGATGACAGTAATGCGAACAATGCAACTGCGGCGGATTCGTTTATCGGCTTCCAGCTATCAGAAGAAAGCCGTGAAGCTTCTTCCAGCGTGCTGCTAGCAAGAGCAGGATTTATCTATAACTATCCAGTTGATTATTATCGTACTTATTATGTAGCCGCCAATGTAGGTCAGCGTACTTTTAATGATGTCTCATTTGCCAATTCGTTTAGTCTTGATGCAAGTACCGGGGTTCAGCAAACATTTCTTTCCGGTAATTTCGTTGGCTTAAATCTGCAGGTTTATAACACTTTGGTTGATGGTGATTTTAATAATAAAGGCGCCATGGTAACCGGGCAGTTTGGTAGTAAATTTTCTGCTGATAATCAGCTGACCAGTTATCTGCGTTTAGGCAGTATCCGTTTTGCCGATGCTTTTAAAGTTAAAGATATTGATCAAGCAGTAATAGGTCTGAGCTGGATTCATATCTTTAACTCACTTAAACGACCTTCTTTAAATCTTTCAGCGTTGTATGGTGTAGATACAGCAGTAAATAATGATTCACCTTACGACCGTAATTTCTATGGCATGAATGTTTCGTCAGTCGTTGCAATAAGTCATCGCTTGAACTTTTTTGCCTTGCTGGGATTAGTGGAGTCTGAATTTGAAAATCCATTTTTTGGTCTCAATGAATTACGTAAAGATACCCAGATACTTGGGTCAATGGGTGCTACCTGGTATCCCAGTAAGGTGTGGGCTGTGCAGCCGGTCCTACGTTATATAAAAAATGATTCAAACCTGTCTCTATATGAATATGAGAAATTTGAGTTTTTAATCACTGTGCGCAGTGATTTTTAGGGGGATGATCGATATGGATAATTTTATGAATAAGATGATTTTCACTACAGAATTGCATCGTGTTTTATTGGCTGTACTGTTACTGATGTTATTACCCGTGCAGCAGGTATATGCAGATGGCGAAGCGGGTAAAGTCATTTATACGCACGGCAAGGTATGGGCGTCAGATAGTGATGGAAAAGGACGTAACCTTAAAAAAGGCGATAAAGTTTTTAGCGGCGATACTATTGCGACTAAATCTAAAGCGATGGTTCATTTACGCATGCTTGATAAAGGTTATATATCTATTCGCTCAAACAGTCAGTTTAAAATCGAGCAGTTCAAGTTAGGTAAAAATAAAGATCAGGACAAAGGTATCTTTGCCTTATTAAGAGGTGGTTTCAGAGCAGTTACTGGCATTATCGGTAAGCGTGTGCGTAGTTCATATAGAGTAAAAACTGGGGTCGCGACTATTGGTATTCGTGGCACAGATTATACCGCACGACTATGTAATGACGATTGTGGTTCATCAGCCGGAGTAGCAGGTAGCAGAGCCGGGTTCATCGAAAATGGGTTGTATGTAGGCGTGCTCGATGGTGGTGTCACACTGCAAAACCAGTTAGGCGCTTTAGAGTTAGAGCGGCTTCACTATGGTTTTGTAAAAGATGCGGCCAGTGCGCCGCGTGCATTACTCAATGCACCTAAGTTTCTTTTTTTCAAGACACGTGCGCCAAAGTTACGTGATGATGATGAAAAGTCAGAATCGTCAAATGATTCATCGATTACAAGCAGAAGTGTAGTAGCGCCAGAGAGTGGTGACGCACTTAGTGAAGAGAGACAAAATTCTGATATCGGTGAGGTTGACGGTTATGTCAGTGAGAGTGATATCGATTCACAAACAACTTTTGTACTGGAGACTACTGACGGTAGCAGTCTGGATAACCCGACAGAGCAGGCGGGTCAAGCTGTAGCTATGGGTGCTGGACCGTTAGGGGCAGCAAATAGTTTTACCGATGTCACCAATAATTTTCCGTCCTCTTTAGGTCTTGATAGTGATGGATTTGTTGAAAGCTTTAGTGCAGAAAATCCAGCAGGTGGTGTGGTGCAATATGAAATCGGTACTGCACAGAATGTCGATCTTGGGCTTGATGCAAATACTGGTATTCGTTGGGGGCGCTGGGCGGGTGGTACAGCAAAAGTAAATGATCAGGATCTTGATCTAAACGAAAGCAGTTTGCACTGGGTGGCTGGTCCAACAAATCTGGATAACAACATTACACTACCAACGTCAGGTTCCATCTCTTATAACCTTGTTGGTGGTACGTCGCCTACCGATAATTTTGGCAATGCCGGATTTATAAGCGGTAGTTCCACGCTGAATGCAAATTTTGACGCCATGACTGTTGATAGCAGTATTAATCTTAGTATTCCAGATACAGGTCAGTTATGGACAGGGACATCATCAGGGTTGCCTATTAATGCAAGCGGTCAATACGGTGGCGCGATGGATACAGTTAATGTGGAAGATGGGGCGGGTACTTCGTTTACCGGTAGCGGTGGCACCAGCGGATTTTTCACAAATAATGCAACAGGCTCGGGCATGACTTATTCGATGGATTCGAATATTGGCGGTGCGCCAACCAGTGTTTCCGGTTCGGCAGTCTTCGAGCAGAAGTAAACGCAGGTGTCTATAAAGCAGCAAACAAGCTATAGCAGGAATGGCATAGCAGGCAGGTTTAGTTATGAAACAATTTAAACGAATTATTATCAGTGTGGCATTCATCGGATTGCTGTCATCTTGTAGTGATGATCAGCAGAATGAAGCTACTGTTCAAGA
>JAUVDN010000002.1 GCA_030595325.1 Gammaproteobacteria bacterium
GTTTTATATGTTTTAGTTTTTCATTATCAGAGACAAGCAATGATTGTAGTTTGTCAATTTGTTGCTTTAAGTCGTCAACATTACCAGTCAGTGAAGATATGTCTATTTCATTAATGAATGATAAGAAAGATATTTCAAATTGGTCGTATCGCCATGTTTTTCGGCACTGAGAGCAACCAGTGTTCCCCTTTTTTAATCTACTGCATTGTAAGTATTTGTAGCCAGGTCTTTTTTTTGTGGCTTTGTTGACTACAACAATAGTCACGTTGCTGCCAGAGCATTTATAACCAGATGTATTGTTATCAACGCTATAACCACAGATGATAATTTTTTGGAACAGATTAGTTAATCCTTTGCCTTTTCTTCCACCGCCTGAAACATTTCTTGATTGTATTGCATTTTGTACGCCATAGAATAATTCTTCATTTATGATTGCGGGGTAGTAATCAGGAATGATTTTATTTCCTTCATTACTGTTGGATTCCAATTCGCCTAAAACAGCGCGATTACTTAGTATTTTTTGTATGGAAGATGGCGGCCATGCTTCTGAACGACCGAAGGTTTTAACATTGTCATTTTCTAATCGTTGTATTATTTTGCTGGTGCCTAATCCTTCTAATGACCACCGGTATATATCTTGTACTATCGCTACACGTTCAGGTATGTAGTTAAATTTTGTCCGGTCTTTATTTAATTTTAGCCATGCCACAGCTACCTTGGTCATTTTTATTTTATCGGTGTTATCTCGCTTCATCTTCCATGCTGCACTGAGTCGTTTAGACTTCATTTGGCTTTCTTCAAAGGCTCGGCTCATTATCACAATTGAAATGAATAATTCGTTTGTATTTAGGTTTTCATATTCATATTTCATGCCGTCTGAAAGTGTTACAATCGTTATTTGTTTTTCAAGAATGGATAAAAAAAGTTTAAGAGCAGTGGGTACGCTTTGTCTTGATAGTCGGTCAAGATTTTCAACGATTAAATATGAGCCTGCGGAGATAACACCTGTTTCAATTGCTTGTAGAAAATCAGCCAATGCGCCTTGTTCAGCATTTTTTCCTTTGTATGCGCTAACGCCTTTATCATATAGCGAAAGAGATGTGTCCATAATCAAATTGTTTTCCTTGCAATACAATTCAGACATTTCTTTTTGGCGTACGAGTGAGTTGCCTTTAATTTGTTCAGGTCTTGAAAACCTGATGTAACTATATGCTTTTATAGGCATTATTGACCTTTGTGATATTTATAATATGAGACCAGTCCATCTTCTAACCGTAATAGAAAAAGAGTTTTTAAGTGCTTCTGAACATAAGGGGTTAATATACCACACCCCTGTGATGTTGTGGGGTGCGCCAGGTGTTGGCAAATCGCAGATGGTGGCTCAGGTTGCCGAACGGCAAAACACACCACTGATTGATATCCGTTTGTCACAGATGGAGCCCAGTGACCTGCGCGGCATTCCATTTAAAGTAGGTGATACTGTCGAATGGGCAGTGCCTGCGATGTTACCTAATGCAGAGCGTCACGGTAACAACGGTATTTTATTTCTCGACGAAATTACGTCAGCTCCGCCCAGTGTGTCAGCTGCTGCGTATCAATTAATTCTTGATAGAAAACTAGGTGAGTATGAAGTACCTGATGGCTGGGCGATTATTGCTGCAGGTAACAGGCAGGGTGATCGTGGTGTGACCTACAGCATGCCCGCACCGTTAGCGAACCGTTTCTCGCATTATGAAGTTGATATCAATCTGGATGACTGGGTTGCATGGGCTTATGCTAATGGCATCGACGAACGTGTTATTGCCTTTTTGCGTTTTCGTCAGGATCTATTGTTTGAGTTCGACGCATCGCAAAATCCAGTGGCGTTTCCTTCACCGCGTTCGTGGGAATTTGCACATCGTGCATTACATAAATTTGAAGACTACCCTGAACTGTTTTCAGGTGCATTACAGGCCTGTGTAGGAAAAGCGGCCGGAATCGAACTGGCGGCATTTATCGCCAGTCTGGATCAGTTGCCGGATCTTGACGCTATCATCAAAGGCGAAGAAGTTGATACACCCAAAGAAATCGATTTACAGTATGCGGTAGCAACTGCGTTGGTTGGTCGTGCTATCCGTGCCAAAGATACGGATGATGCGATGAAGGTTCACGGAAATATTTTAACTTACGCCAACCGTTTCCCGCAGCGTGAAATGGGTGTGATGATGGTTTCAGATATGCATCGTGCTATTGGACAGGATATTTTTTCAGTGCCGGAGTTTGCCAGTTGGGCTGACAAGATTGCTGACTTGATGCTTTATTAAAGCAATGAATAACGAATAATGAATAGTGAATAATTAGAAGCTAAAAATATGGTTTATTCTCTCAGCATTATTCAGTATTCAGTATTCAGTATTCATTAAGCTGTTATGTCTAGCTTCCCCGATGTTGAACAAAAACTTGCTGCAGCCAGAATACGTTTAATTCTGGACAAGCCTTTTCTAGGCGCGCTGGTTTTACGACTACCGATGGTGGCCGGTGATTCCAAATGGTGTGAGTCAACCTTCAGTGACGGTAAAACATTTTATTACAATCACGATTACATCGATGCTCTTGATCAAGAGCAGACGCAATTTGCGCTTTCACATGAAGCGCTGCATTGTGCACTTTCACATTTTCATCGCCGTGGCCATCGGGTAAAACACCGTTGGGACCTGGCCTGCGATTATGCGGTTAACCCTCTATTAATAAATGATGGCTTAAAGCCGACACCCGATGCCATGCACCTTCGCGAATATGAGGGTATGACGGCGGAAGAAATCTACCCTTGTCTCGAAGATAATGATAATGATGGCGAACGGGATTTAGAAAGTAAAAAGCAATCTGATAATGCTGATAGTGATGATGAACAATCAAGTCAGGGCAATGGCGGTGGTGGCAAGGAAAAGGAAAAACAAAACGACGAGCAGAGTGAAGGTCAGGGCGAACAGGATAAAGATCAGGATGATGCGGGTAAGGGTGGCTCAACGCCGCAACCAGCAGGATTGTCTCAGCAAGAAGAGGATGAGTTAAGTCTGCAATGGGAGCAACGTCTGGCAGGCGCTGCACAACAGGCATTACAGTCAGGTAAGTTAGAAGGTGAAATGGCTAGAATGGTTGATCATCTGCTGCAGCCAAAACTACCCTGGCGCATGTTGCTTGCACGTTATATGTCAGCCACCGCCAGGGAAGATTACAGTTATACAAGACCTTCATCACGCCGTGGAGATCCGGCGGTTTATCCGAGTATGCGTAGCAACGAGACTAATATCGTTGTTGCTGTTGATACCAGCGGTTCGATAGACCAGGAAGAAATCGAAGAATTTATTTCAGAGATCGATGCAATAAAAAGTCAGGTGCGTGCCAGTGTTACGCTGCTTACTTGTGATTCAAAATTAAATTATGGTTGTCCCTGGTTTTTTGAGGCATGGGATCAGTTTCAGTTTGACGTGGAGATTCGTGGCGGTGGTGGCACAAACTTTAAACCAGTTTTTGAGTGGGTCGAAAAGCAGGATAAAGCACCAGATTTACTGGTTTATTTTACTGATGCAGATGGTGTGTTTCCAGAAGTTGAACCAAATTTCCCTGTGACATGGTTGGTCAAGGGTAAATCAAAAGTGCCTTTCGGTGTAAGGGTTCAGTTAAATTAGATGGCACTTTCAGCAGAAGATAACTTACGTCTAAACGTTTTGCTTGCGCAAGAGCTTTATGCTGTGCGTATCGATGAATCAAAGATGATTGTCTACGCATTAACCGCTAAAGGTGAGGCAAAGGTTCCTCTCAATGCGATAGGTAAAGACGATCCTTATTTAAAAGAGATTAAAGCATTATTTAGTACCCATGTAATGGGATCTCCTGGCGGTTATCCTGTCTATCTGAAGCGATGGACACGTATGGGGCAGGCGCGTGATGATAGTCTCGCGCAATTGTTATTGCTCGGCGAGCCTGAAGCAGTTGTGGCAGCAGTGCATGCACCAGGCTTAACTGATGAGATGGCAGCGCGAGCTTGGTGGGCAATGCCAACGTCAGAAAATGCAAGACGCATGTTGGAGAAACAAGCTGTCGTCGAAGGCGAGACGGGAAAAGTGCTAGCGGAATTCTTACTGGAGTTCTTACCGTTTGAAGAAGAGCAGAGTGATATGATTGATTCTGTTCGACTTGTGTTGCAGCCAGGGCTCATCAGTCAGCAAGAGAAAGATAAACTCTGGAAAAAAACAAAATCAAAGCGAAGTTTCTATGTTGGTTTTTTACATGCTGCAGCAGATGATCTACCGATTGATGTGGCTGCTCATGCTGATTATGAAACGGTTAAAGAGAAACTGCTTTCTTTAATCGAGAAAGAAAATCCATATGCAATAATGTTGGAAAAAGTATTAAGTGAAAATGGTCAGGCTTTTGTCCAAACAGTAGAAGATGCAATTAAGAAGCCGGGTAATCAGGATGTTGTGGTTTCGTTATTGTCCGCTGTAGCGA
The DNA here is from genome assembly GCA_030595325.1 of Gammaproteobacteria bacterium. Lineage (GTDB taxonomy): Bacteria > Pseudomonadota > Gammaproteobacteria > SZUA-229 > SZUA-229. The sequence continues at coordinate 4,492 of JAUVDN010000002.1, forward strand.
AATATTTTGAAAGTATTGTTCCAGATGTATTTACAGAGGATGACGTTGAAATTATCCGTACTGAAGCTAATGCGTTATGTTGTGGTGATAATGAATCTCTTAACGAAGTACTTGCCGTGCTTAATGATTCAAATGATAAAGTTCAGGATTATCTCTGCGCCATGACTGTATTGGCTTGTTTGAGTGTCAAACTGGTTAATCCTATCTTTGCTCGTACTGATGCTATTGGTACAGTGATGCGTAAAAAAATAAAACCGGTAACAGATCCTATACTAGAACAACTCCAAATACTGCGTAACTAAAATTTAAGTATGCGATTTGATAAAGTACTTATTATCATTGATGTGCAATTGAAGGCCGATCAATTACAGCAATATTTGCCCTGTTCAGTAAATATTATCGGTAGAACATTGGCTGCGATTGCTGATGAATACGAAAAAGAAAACAAAACCGGTTACTACCCTGCAATTGATTTCTTTAAGAAGCTGGATAGCGTTGATCCTGATTTAATTGCATCAGCAGAACAGGTGGCATGGCTGGTGGCAAAGTTGGCACGTGAAACCATCCAGTTAAAATTACGTCCTATCTTTTCATCTGTGCAAATTCAATCGATTCAGACGCTTGCGTTTTCTTTGCCTAAGATCCGTCCAAACAAAGCAGATGCTATTGATCAGCTTGCAAAGCATTACACGCCAGACAGTGTGAAAATAGAACTTGTGCTTACTATGATGCGTCGTGATTCAGAATCAGAAGACAATCGTGCTGTGTTGTACGCAAGAAAGATGATGTTTCGTTGGTTGGAGTCAGAATTTGAAATGATTGAGGTGACTAGCTCTAAGTCTTTGCAGTGAATTTAATATTATTAAAGCAGTAACTTATATTCATCGTCTTTAAAACCAATCAGTATTGCATTTCCACTTTCGAGTACGGGACGTTTTATCGCGCTTGGGTTTTCCAGCATAACTTTTATCGCTGACTTTTCATCAATGTTGTTTTTGATGTCGTCACCAAGTTTTCGCCAGGTGGTTCCGCGTTTATTTAGTACGATTTCCCAACCCGCTTTTTGAATCCATTGTTTCAGGCATTTCTCAGGCACGCCCAGCTTTTTATAATCGTGGAATTCGTATTTCAGATTATTGTTATCTAACCACTTGCGAGCTTTCTTCATGGTGTCGCAATTAGGAATGCCGTATATTTTAATCATAGTATTCTGCTTTATATCACACATAAACCCCTCTCCCTATGGGAGAGGGGCGGGGTGAGGGTATGATTATTTAATCAATATCACGCAGTAATTCATTTAAGCCAGTCTTACCACGAGTTTTTTCATCTACCTGTTTAACGATTACTGCGCAGTAAAGACTGTATGTACCGTCTTTGGATGGTAGGTTACCGGATACAACAACAGAGCCGGCTGGTATGCGACCGTATGAAATTTCACCGGTCATACGATTAAATATTTTTGTGCTTTGGCCGATGTAGACACCCATTGATATAACAGAGCCTTCTTCAACGATAACACCTTCTACAACTTCTGAGCGTGCACCGATGAAACAGTTGTCTTCAATAATAGTTGGAGAGGCCTGTAGTGGTTCTAAAACGCCACCAATGCCAACACCGCCAGAGAGGTGAACGTTTTTACCTATCTGTGCACATGAGCCGACTGTTGCCCAGGTATCGACCATAGTGCCGGTATCAACGTAAGCACCAATGTTTACGTATGACGGCATCAGTACTACGCTTGGCGCAACATAAGAACCAAAGCGAGCTGTTGCTGGTGGTACCACGCGGACACCTGATTCACGAAATTCTTTTGTGTTTAGGTCGGCAAATTTGGAATTAACTTTGTCGTAGTAATTGGTGAAGCCGCCTTTGATAAATTCGTTATCATTGATGCGGAAAGAAAGCAACACTGCTTTTTTCAACCATTCATTGACTACCCAGTCGCCATCAATTTTTTCAGCGACACGTGCTTCACCTGAATCGAGTAAGTTTACCGCCTGTGTAACAGCATCAGAGATGTGTGTTTCTACGTTACGTGGTGTGATATCGGCGCGGCGTTCGAATGCTTCTTCTATTATGCTTTTTAATTCAGACATGGTGTGTTCTCCAAAAAATGTTTGTTTCTAATTGATTATTTCTAATTGTTTGTGTTTAATGTTTGTATGTATTCTTTAATTCGATTGGCAGCGGTAATGCACTCATCTAATGGCGCAACCAATGCAAGACGGACGTGATTTTTTCCAGGGTTTATACCATCGCTTTCACGGGATAGGTAACTGCCTGGTAGTACGGTGACGTTTTGTTGTGCAAACAAATCTTTAGCAAAATTTTCATCATCGATGGGTGTGTTTAACCATAGGTAAAAACCAGCATCTGGCAGTGTTACGTTGATGACCGGTTTTAATATTTCAATGACAGCATCAAACTTTTTAACGTAAAGTTCTCGGTTGTGTTTGACGTGTGTTTCATCATTCCATGCTTCTATGCTGGCGATTTGGTGCACAGGTGGCATGGCACACCCGTGATACGTGCGGTAGAGCACATATGATTTAATCAGATTTTCATCACCGGCAACAAAACCTGAGCGCATACCGGGAAGGTTTGAGCGTTTCGATAAACTATGAAACACGATGCAGTTTTCAAAAGATTTGTTGCCGTATTCTTCAGCGGCTTCTAATAGTCCTGCTGGAGGGTTGCTTTCATCAAAGTAAATCTCTGAATAACATTCATCAGAGACGATAGTGAAATTGTGTTTTAGTGCGAGAGCTATCAGCTTTTTGAGTTGCTGTTTTGAGATAACACTACCAGTAGGATTACCCGGTGTGCAGATGTAGATAATCTGACAGCTATCCCAGGTGCTCTCTTCAATCGCATCAAAATCGGGCAAATAATTATTTTCTTTTTCTGTGTTGTAGAAATAAGGTTCGGCTCCTGATAGAAAGGCAGCTCCCTCATATATTTGATAAAAAGGGTTCGGCATTAATACCAGTGCACCATCAGAGCGATTGACCATGCATTGAGCGAAGGAAAATAATGCTTCACGTGTGCCTGTTACGGGTAGGATGTTTGTTTCAGCATCGAGCGCGTCTGCCGCTAATTTAAATCGACGTGTTAACCAGTTAGCGATAGCTAATCGTAATTCCAGACTGCCTTTTGTAAGCGGGTAGCGATTAATCTGGTTCAGATTGTTGGTAATAGATTCCAGTACAAATTTTGGTGCGTCATGTTTAGGTTCGCCGATAGAGAGTGCGATGTGACCTTCGATAGCCGGTTGACCATTTTCTAGCTGGCAGCTTGCTTTTAAAGCGTTGAGCTTTTCAAACGGGTAGGGTTGAAGTTTTTGTAAATCTGGATTCATTTCGGGGTCGATAATTTATCTTGTGTGGTGCTATACAATGGTAATCATAAACGTTGACTACAAATGGTGACTACAAACAGTAATCGCTAACTGAATAGCTGTGGGCTAAGTTGCACAATGTAGCAGGGGCGGTATTATAAGCGATTTATCATATTCCTTCAGGGGTAATCTATGCCGCAAGATAGTCTGCCGCTAATTAAGGCACTTGATCACTGCAGTCTAATCGTCAACAGCACCAGTAAAGCACTTGAGTTTTATGTGGGAATATTGAACTTAGAAGTCGACGATGCACGCCCCGACCTTGGTTATCCCGGGGTCTGGTTGAAAGTAGGTGAGAGTCAAATACATTTGTTAGAGCTACCTAATCCAGATTCTGTTGATGACAGGCCTGAACATGGTGGTCGTGATCATCATGTAGCTTTACAGGTGGTAGATTTAAATATTCTTATCCAACGGCTTAAAGCGGCGAATATAAGGTATACGAAAAGTAAATCGGGTCGTGAAGCTTTATTTTGTCGAGACTATGATGGTAATGCCATTGAGCTTCTAGAGCGCTAAATTAATGTAACCTATTGATATACATATTATATATATTAATTGAATGCTGTTCTTGGCGAGTAATAATTGACATTTAGTGCAATCTATATTAGAATCAACTAATATATGAAAAACTTAATATTCAAAACATTACAGCTTACTCTGTTAGGAGTGATGCTTTATATCCCCGCACTAGCATTTGCCGAAGATGAGGATGTTTGTGCGCCATTAAAAGGTGCACAGATAGATCAGAACATATTAGCAGTAATGCTTAAAGCTGCTGATGATGGTGGTCTGTATCGTATTCAACCCGATTCGTCAAAAATGGGGTTTTGTATAAATAGTCCGGTAGGTAAAGTCGAAGCAGAATTTCATCGTTTTAACGGTGGTTTGGCATTAAAAGAGTTTAATGCGCAAAGTCCATCTTCGAAATCAAGTGTTTCGCAAGGCAGTGTAGTCGTCAGAATTGCGGTTGATAGTCTGGAAACAGACTCGATGGTTATTGAGTCCATGTTAAAAAGTGAAAGCTTTTTTGATAGTGAGAAATACCCGGATATCATATTTGTTAGTACAGAGATTGAATGGATAAGTGATAAAAAAGCCATCTTTAAAGGTGACTTGACCATGCGCGGTATTACTAAAAAAGTTGCTTTTTACGTTGATCTGAAAAAAGTAAAAACACCGCAGGGTGAAGATGTGGTTACAGTCAAAGCGACAACAACTATCCAGCGCTCACAGTTTGATATGTTTACACTTTCACCGTTAGTTGATGACCGCGTGAACCTGTGCATGACTATTGATGCTTATCGTTATAAAGCCTGAGTATTATTGCTTTGGCTGTAGTTATTTGAGTGTTGCTATTTGAGTGCTACTAATGGTGCATGATACTAAGCATCGCTACTATAGTCCTTTCTCTCTGACTTACTCTTTAGCTTTAAACAAACTTGCGTATTTTTCATAGCCTTCAGTTTTTAACTCTTCTTTTGGCACAAAACGTAACGAAGCGGAGTTAATGCAGTATCGTAAGCCTGAAGGTTCCGGTCCATCACTAAATACATGGCCTAAGTGTGAGTTGGCATTAGCACTGCGTACTTCAGTACGAGGAAAGATTAAATAATAATCCGTTTTTTCTGCGACATTAGCTGATTCCAGTGGCTTATAAAAACTGGGCCAACCGGTTCCAGATTTAAATTTATGTGTTGAAGAAAAAAGCGGTTCACCGCTTACGACATCGACGTAGATGCCGTCTCTCTTTTCATCCCAGTATTCGTTGCTAAACGGGCGTTCAGTATCATCATTTTGGGTAACAGAATATTGTAACGGTGTCAGCTGTTGTTTTAATTCTGAATCTGTCGGTATTATGTAATTACTCAATGAATTTTCTTGTTTGCTGCTGTCGCTGAATGCGTTAGACATGCTCAGTACAGATACCATGCAGGTGAGTACAAGAATTAGTTTTTTCATAGTTTGCCTGTCGGAGGTTTAAATTGGTTACCGTGTGTGACAGCTAATGGGATGAAAAGTTTCGGATATCACTCTGTCTTTAAATATGTGCTGATGACGTAAATTTCAGTTTTACGCGGGGAGTGTTGCAGGCTGGGGTATTCGACAGAAAAATGGTACCGGAGGCCGGACTTGAACCGGCACTCTATTGCTAGAACGGGATTTTGAATCCCGCGTGTCTACCAATTCCACCACTCCGGCATGCTTCGAGGTGTTAGTGCAGCGCGAATTCTATAGTAAATAACGCTGTGTTAATAGCAGTTATGGCCAATTTGTACGGCTATTTTGGAAAGACTTTTTTAAATGGTTTGACGGTTACCTTATCGTAAACACCGGCAGCGACATACGGGTCAACATCTGCCCAGCTTGTGGCATCTTCTAAATTATCAAATTCAGCAACCACCAGACTGCCGCTAAAACCAGATTCACCGGGATCTTCACTGTCAATGGCAGGGTGAGGGCCAGCGAGAATTAAACGTCCTTGTTCCTGCAGAGCGGTCAGGCGTTCCAGATGTTCAGGTCTGGCTGCCAGTCTATCTTGCAGACTGTTGGCAACGTCTTGTGCAATGATTGCATATAACATTATGCTTTATCTCCATTGTCATCCAAATCTTTAGTGTCGTCGTCTTTCCCTTTTAAGTCATCTTCAGAGATGTGGCGTGACAGATATAACGCCTGCAGGATAACAAAACCAATAGTGAGTCCCATCAAGCCGAATAGTTTGAAATTAACCCAGGTATCCATTCTGGCTTCTGGTGTTGCACCGACGTTGTAGTAAAAAGCAACATATAAGTTTGCCGCACCACTGATAAAAAAGAAGGTGACCCAGGAGAGGTTTAACGTTGACCAGACTTTTTCAGGTAGCTCAATGTGCTCCCCCATCATACGTTGAATAATGGGTCTTTCGCCAACGTGCATACTGCCAAGAAAAACACCGGCAAATAACCAGTTCAGTACTGTCGGTTTCCATTGAATAAATGCAGGGTTGCCAAAAAAGATGGTGATACTGCCGAGTACGGTAATCAGTACCAATGAAAAAATATGCATACGTTCAAATTTGTGTGTTTTGAACCAATGCACGCCGACCTGAATAAAGCTGGCAAGGATGGCCATACCGGTTGCAACGATAGTGGCGGCGATAAAATCTGGCTTTGCTGGGTCAATCAGTTGACCGATAAAAGTATTATCAATTAGAAAACTTGCCTGATAATAACTAACAAAGAATAGAATAATTGGAAAAAAATCAAATAGTAACTTCATTATCTTAATGTGTTTTATTGGCTTGGTGTTAGCCTTGCTGTTTATCGAAGGCTGGCATTATACCGAACTTCGTTAATGAATAATGAATAATGAGCAGTGAAGAATAGAAAGAATTTTTATCGCTGGTTTTACATAATTTGTTATTGGTAAAATATCAGTAAGTGATATTTTTGTTTTTAATTGTTAATTATTCACTATTCATTTTTCATTAATTTTTCACAACGTGTAAAATTCCCCCATGAGTCAGTATTTTGAAATCCATCCGGAAAATCCACAAAAGCGTCTAATAAAACAAGCGGTAGATATTATTCATAAGGGTGGGGTGATTGTCTATCCAACGGATTCCAGCTACGCACTGGGCTGTCATATCGGCGATAAAAACGCGGTTGAGCGGCTACGGCGGATTCGACAGATTGATGATAAACATAACTTAACGCTGGTCTGTCGTGATCTGTCTGAAATTGCGACCTATGCAAAAATTGAAAATACGGATTATCGTCTGCTCAAGTCATTAACACCGGGTCCATATACCTTCATCCTTCCTGCGACTAGCGAGGTTCCTCGTCGTTTGATGCACCCGAAGCGCAGACATATCGGGCTACGTGTTATGAATCATCCGGTGGTGAACGAGCTGCTTGATGAACTGGGTCAGCCGTTGATTAGCTGTACTCTGGTGATGCCGGGCGAGGAATTGCCGGTTACTGAGGCCGAAGATGTCCGTTCCATGCTGGAAAAGCATGTTGACCTGATTATCGATGGTGGTCATTGCGGTATCGAACCAACCACGGTAATTCGATTGACCGATGGTATCCCTGATATCAGGCGTCATGGTAAGGGTAAAGACCATGGGCTTTAAACAGCCCATGGTCAATGAATAATGAAAAGTGAATAATTAAAAAACTCCAGCTAGAACAGTAGGTCAGCATAAGCGGTAGCGTTGCTGGCGATGGTGTGCAGCATGACGATGCCTGAAATGGCAGAGCCTTAATTCAGGCCTGCAATTTTTAACTGCTCAAACTTATTTTTAAGGTGTAAACTGCGCCCTGTAAAATAATTAACAACAAGTTTCTTTATACTATTAGATGTCTTCAATCCCTGATATTGCCTATACCATCGCTGTTTGGGCTGCTCCTATATTATTTGCTATCACTTTGCATGAAGCGGCGCATGGCTGGGTTGCCAATAAGTTAGGTGACCCCACAGCAAAAAATCTGGGGAGAATTACGATAAACCCTATAAAACATATCGATCCCATGGGGACGGTAGTTGTACCGCTATTTCTAGCGATGGTGAGCCCGTTTGTTATGGGGTGGGCAAAACCCGTTCCGGTGCAACCTCGTTACTTTAAATCACCGCTGCTAGACATGGCGCTGGTTGCTGTAGCTGGCCCTGTATCAAATTTTGTCATGGCTTGCATCTGGGCAATGCTCGTCAAGCTGGCCTATATGTCTTTGGATCACTCACCATTGCTGACTTTCCTGACCGAGATGTGCAGGAACGGTATTATTATTAATATCGTGCTGATGGTGCTGAACTTGCTTCCGATTCCGCCTTTAGATGGTGGCCGGGTGGTCGCGGGTATCTTGCCCAAGCCTATACTGGCGCCTTACATGCAGCTGGAACGCTATGGCATGATTATTATATTGTTGTTACTTGTTAGTGGTTTACTCGGTAAGGTATTGTGGCCATTGGTGCAGCATTTCGTCAAACTGGTTGGTTTTATTTTTGGACTTTAAAATAGATTTTAATGAGGGTTAGAGCGTCTTGAATACAGTAGTTACTCAACATAAACGTGTGTTATCAGGCATGCGACCGACAGGTCGTTTGCACCTGGGGCATTATCATGGTGTGCTGAAAAACTGGGTAAAGTTACAGCATGAATATGAATGTTTCTTTTTTGTAGCTGACTGGCATGCCTTAACCACGCACTACGAAGACCCGTCGATTATCGAGCAAAGCACCTGGGAAATGGTAGTCGACTGGCTGGCTGCTGGTATCAGCCCAGGCTCGGCTAAATTGTTTTTGCAGTCTAAAGTGCCTGAGCATGCTGAGTTGCATACATTATTATCGATGATCACGCCGCTGAGCTGGTTGGAGCGGGTGCCAACCTATAAAGATCAACAGGCAAAGCTCAAAGAAAAGGATCTGGCAACGTATGGCTTTCTGGGCTACCCCTTACTGCAGAGTGCAGATATTCTGGTCTATAAAGCAGGAATGGTACCTGTCGGTGAGGATCAGGTGGCTCATGTTGAACTAACTCGTGAAGTGGCTCGCCGGTTTAATCACCTTTATGGTCGCGAGCCGGGCTTTAAAGAAAAAGCCAAACAGGCAGCAGCCAAGATGGGCAAGAAAAATGCCCGTATGTTTTTTCAGTACAGAAAAAGTTATCAGGAACAAGGTGATGCAGAGGCGTTAAGTGTGGCAAAAGCCTTGCTCGATTCACAGCAAAATATTTCGATAGGCGATAAAGAGCGGTTATTCGGTTATCTGGAAGGCTCGGGTAAAATAATTTTGCCGGAGCCACAGGCATTGTTAACCCCTGCATCTAAAATGCCTGGTCTGGACGGTCAAAAAATGTCCAAGTCATATAATAATACCATCGCATTGCGCGATGATATGGACACTGTTGCCAACAAATTGCGCACTATGCCGACGGATCCTGCAAGAGTGCGACGCACTGATCCGGGTGACCCGAAAAAATGCCCAGTGTGGAAATTTCATGAAGTTTATTCTAACGATGAAACACGTGACTGGGTGAAAAATGGCTGCACCAGTGCTTCCATTGGCTGTGTAGAGTGCAAGCAGCCGGTCATTGACGCGGTGATCGCCGAATTGAAACCCATGCAGGAACGGGCGAAAGAATATGAAGATGATATCACTACGGTAAAAGCTATCATTGAAGAAGGAAATGAAGCCGCAAGAGAGGTTGCTCGTGATACACTGGAAGACGTCAGAAAAGCGATGGGCATCGCTTACATATAAAAATAGCGCTTTTGATAAGCGGTTATGGTGAACAACTGAGTAATATGGCTAATCCAGATATACAGGAAACCCAGCGACAAGAACAGCTGGAGAAGCAGGCTGACAGCGCTCAAGCTGAACAACAGCAGGGAAAAGTAACTAAAAAGGATGAGATTGCGGCACAGGTTTCCGGTCAGGGCGAGATGCCGTTTGCATTAATTCAGGGCGAACCACTAACCGTTATTCCGCAAGATCTGTATATCCCACCGAATGCTCTGGAAGTTATTCTTGAAGCGTTCGAAGGCCCTTTAGATTTACTTCTGTACCTGATTAAACGTCAGAATATCGATATTCTTGAGATTCCACTGGAAGATACCACTCGTCAGTACATGCAGTACATCGACCTGATGCAGAACTTAAAGATCGAGCTGGCATCAGAGTATCTGTTGATGGCGGCCATGCTTGCAGAAATTAAATCTCGCATGTTGTTGCCAAGGCCTGCTGAAAGTGAAGATGAAGATGATCCACGTGCTGAATTGATTCGTCGTTTACAGGAATATGAACGATTTAAAGAAGCTGCACAGAATATTGACGAGTTGCCACGTGTAAATCGTGAAATACACCTAACTAATGTCGAGCTTCCTGAAATACATCAGGATAAACCGATGCCAGAAGTAGATTTGCGAGACCTGCTGTTTGCGTTTAAAGATGCAATGGGTCGTGCAGAAATGTACAGTCACCATCATATTCAACGTGAAGCTTTATCGGTGCGTGAACGCATGAGTAGTGTGCTTGATGCTATCAGTGCAGATGGATTTACCAGTTACACCAGCTTGTTCAGCATTGAAGAAGGACGCCGTGGCGTGGTGGTAACTTTGCTGGCGGTACTAGAACTGGTGAAAGAGCAGTTGATTGATCTTGTGCAATCAGAAGCCTTTGCACCTATTCATTTAAAAGCAGTTGGTTCTGAAAATGCGTTACCCAATGATAGTTAAAGCGATAGTTAAATCTACTTGTTAAGTAGAGTGTTAATTAGGCAACAACCATTTAGAAAATAATTATTAATACAGAATAATTAAAGCAGCAATAATTAAAACAGCAGTAATTAAAACAGCAATAATTAAAACAGCAATAATTAAGAAAGCAACAACCGCCGAACTTAAAAAGCTTGAGGCTATGTCATGGAAATAAAAAAACTTAAAAATATTCTTGAAGCAGTACTGCTGGCAGCTGAACGCACTTTAACCGTAATTCAATTAGAAGCATTATTTGAACTTGATGAAGAGCGCCCGACTCGTGATGAAGTGCGTAAAGCACTACATGAGATGGAAGAAGATTTTGCACCCCGTGGCTTTGAATTAAAACATGTAGCAAGTGGTTACCGTTTACAGGTGAAGCAGGAATTTGCTACCTGGGTTGGCCGTCTATGGGAAGAAAAGCCAGCGCGTTACACCAGGGCGTTATTAGAAACGATGGCGTTGATTGCATACCGTCAACCGATTACACGTGGTGAAATCGAAGAAGTCCGTGGCGTAAGTGTTAGTTCTAATATTATTAAAACCTTACTCGAGCGTGACTGGATTAAAGTGCTGGGTCATAAAGATGTTCCTGGAAAACCTACGCTATACGGAACAACAAAAGAATTTTTGGATTATTTCAATCTGCAAAAACTGGATGAATTGCCAACACTGGCTGAGATAAAAGACCTGGACAGTATTCATCCGGAACTAGAACTTGATGAAGATGTTGCAGCTAAAGATTCTGATGGTGCTGACACTGATGAATCAGGAGCCAATGACTCGGAAGTTAATGATGAAGCGGCGAACGATTCTGCAATGGGCGCGGATGATAAGAAACAGGTCGAAGCAGGCGAAGAGATTAATTCTGCAGACGATGTTGTTGATGCAGTTGAAGCGGTATCTGCAGACGTATCTTCAGAAGCAGGTCAGTCACATACTTCTGAAGAAAAATCTGAGATTGATAACGCTATCGAAGAATCGGAAAAAGCAGCGTTCAACGTATAATTACGTTATCTAGTCAGACGCTATTGTTTTAATCACTGTTACTAAAAAAATGATCAAGTCCCTCTGATGTCTGAAAAACACATTCCACCTGATAACGAAAAAGGAGAGCGCATTCAAAAGGCGCTGGCACGTATGGGTTACGGTTCGCGCCGTGAGATCGAGCGCTTAATTGGGGAAAATAAAATACGTATTAATGGTCAACCTGCTAAATTAGGTGACCATGTAAAAGCAGGTGACAAAGTTAATATCGGCAATCGTCGTGCTGTCATCAGTTCCGAAGTCAATCGGATCCGTGTTCTTATCTACAACAAGCCTGAGGGTGAAATCTGTACTCAAAAAGATGAACAGGGACGAAAGACTGTTTTTGAGAGCATTGGAAAAATAAATAATGGTCGTTGGATCAGTGTTGGCCGTCTTGATATTAATTCCAGTGGTTTATTATTGTTTACCAATTATGGCGAGTTAGCGAATCATCTGATGCATCCATCGAGTGAAATAGAGCGCGAATATGCGGTAAGAGTTAATGGCGTGGTAACGGATGATGCGGTAAAGAACTTATTGAAAGGTGTCGAACTCGAAGATGGTTTTTCTAAATTTGACACCATTACCGACAGTGGTGGGCAAGGTGCAAACCATTGGTATCATGTTACCCTGAAAGAAGGAAAGAACCGGGAAGTGCGACGTCTCTGGCAATCGCAGGATGTAAGAGTCAGCCGCTTAACACGTGTGCGATATGCAAATCTGTCGTTACCACGTACATTAAAAGTAGGCAGAAAAGTTGAGTTGTCACTGGATGAAGTAAAATCCTTGTTTGAATTTGTGAAGCTGGATTGGCCGGAGTCTCGTGACGAAAAATCCAAGGAATTAAGAAACAAAGCTAAAAAAACATCGATAAAGCAGCATCTATATGGCAATCAATCGCAGCCTAAATCTACGGGTAGCAGAAATAAAGCCGGCTTGAGAAAGAAGCCAAAGTCAGTACAATCTAAAGCTAAGAAGAAGTAAACAATGTGAAATAAACGTAGTTTCAACATACGTTGTATATTGTATATCTTGTCTATCTAATCAACTAAATTCTTGGAGAAAATATGAAAACAATTAATGTTTTAGTTTTTGTATTCCTCGTTTCACTGTGTAACCCGACTGTTGTAATTGCTAAGTCTGAGGGTGAGTTAAGTGCTGGCATGGTGAATCCAGGCCATGAAGAGCACCCGTCCTGGTTCAAGGTGTCCTTCCTCGATCTATTCGAAGATGTCGAGGATGCAGCAGATAATAATAAGCGTTTGATGATCTATTATTATCAGGATGGTTGCCCATACTGTAAAAAACTTCTGCAAGATAATTTTTCTCAGCGAAAGATATCTGATAAAGCTAAAAAATATTTTGACGTGGTATCGATAAATCTTTGGGGTGATAAAGAAGTTACTGTTGGTGATAAAACTTATACTGAAAAAGAGTTTGCTGAAGCGCTAAAGGTTCAATATACCCCGACACTATTATTTTTTGATGAAAACAAAAAAATAATCTTCCGTGCAAATGGTTATTACCCGCCTGAAAAATTTAGTGCATTACTAGATTATACCGGTAGCAAGAAAAATGCCGAGTCAAGTTATCAGGCGTATATGGCTAAGGTGAGTCCGCAGCCTTCAACAGGACGTCTTCATGATGATATCAATAGTGTTTTATCAGTATCTGACCTGTCCAGTGCAGGGTCAGTAAATAAAAATAAGTATACACTGGTCATGTTTGAACAGAAAAAATGTAATACCTGTGATGAGCTTCACCTTGATATCTTAAAGCGAAGAGAGAGTGTTGATTTGTTAGCAAGGTTTAATGTGGCGGTCGTTGACATGTGGTCTAATAAATCCGTTATCACACCATCGGGTGAAAAGTTAAAGCTACAGGAATGGGCTAAAAAACTAGATATTAAATATGCACCAAGTTTAGTGTTTTTTGATGATATGGGTACTGAGGTGTTTCGAGCAGATGCCTATCTGAAAGCTTTTCACACGCAATCTGTTATGGATTATGTATCTACCGGTACATATAAAACACAGAGTAATTTTCAGCGTTATATTGATAAACGCGCCGATCATCTGCGTGAGCAGGGAATTGAAGTCAACCTGATGGAATAATTAATGAATCTACAGATGAACCAATTTTTGCATCAATTTATGGGCTAAGACGAACGATGAATGGCTCGCTTCAAACTATACCGTTATTAAATTTATCTATTGCTTTTATTCCTGCATTAATCGCTATTGGAATACTTTTTAAGTGGTCGCTTAATTCCAAAAATGCGCTGTATGCTGTTTTAAGAATGCTGACTCAGCTGTTGCTTATCGGCTACTTTCTGGGTTATATCTTTGATTCTGACAGTGCTGGAGTTGTACTCATCGTACTGGCTGTAATGATATTTGTCTCCAGCTGGATAGCGTTAGGCGTGGTACCTAAACAAAGGTTTCGCTTGTATAAGTATTCCTTGATTGCTATTGCACTAGGTGGCGGATTTACCTTGTTACTGGTCACGCAAGGGGTGCTAGCACTGGACCCCTGGTATTCACCGCAGTCTTTTATTCCTATAGCAGGCATGATATTTGCTAATTCGATGAATAGCGTTAGTTTGGCTGCAGAACGGTTGCTTTCAGAGCTAAATCGGGGTGTTAGCTATGATGATGCTAGAAATATTGCATTGCAATCTTCACTCATACCGGTGATTAACTCGTTGTTTGCTGTGGGCCTTGTGTCGTTGCCGGGTATGATGACGGGGCAGATTTTATCGGGTATTTCACCTATGATAGCTGCGCGTTATCAGATTATGGTTATGTGTATGATCCTGGGCTCTGCAGGCATAGCAACCGCCTATTTCCTCGTTCTGATAAAACCCATGGTGGAGAAATCACAGCGAGCTGTTGAGGATAGTTTAATTGATGCTATCGACTAGGTTAGAATAATATAATGTCGCACCATGTGACGCTTCATTGTTTATGGTTTTGTTCTCACTGCTGAGTAAAAACGCTGCTACTTTAGCTACTTCTTCAGGTGTGGTCAGGTTTTGAGGGTTTTCGGCCGGAAATGCGCGTGTTCTAAAACTGGTTCTAACACTGCCAGGAATTAAGCCGCATACGTTGATTGATGTATTTTCGACTTCATCAGCGAGTATCTCCATGAAAGATTTTAATCCTGCTTTGGATACCCCGTAGGCGCCCCAGTAGGCGGTATTTTTATCATCCAGTGTAAATACGACTGAGCTTTGTGACTCGTGATTAAGCAGCGGTAAGCAGGCCTTGGTCAGCATGAACTGAGCATTTAAATTGATCTGCATAACTCGATGCCATAGTTTTGAGTCATATTGTTGAACAGGAGAGGATGCACCTAACCAGCCTGCATTATTAAATAAACCGTCTAGTTTGCCAAATTCACTATGCAGTGCTTTAGTTAACGTATCACAGTCGTCAGGAGTTATTTTTTCGAAGTCCAGTGGGTAAATTAGCGGTTCGGAATAACCTGCCTGTACGATTTCATCATATAGTAGCTCCAGTTTAGGCTGTGTTTTACCATGCAGAATCACGGTTGCACCGTTTTTCGCACATTCAATGGCAGTGGCTTTGCCGATGCCGTCACTGGCGCCGGTAATAAGTATGGTTTTATCTTTTAGTGTATAGGCTAATTGCATAATCTGTTGATGTGCTTAAAATTGGTCGCTTATTTTACTTCGCTTACCAGCAAACGGCTATATGCAATATACAAATTTAATTTGGCGAGACGGGCAGCCATATAGTGAACAATTTGATGATATTTACTATTCATCGAAGCAGGGTGAGCGTATCTCTGGTGAAAGTGAGTTTAATCACGTCTTTTTCAAAAATAATGGATTGCCTGACCGATGGCACGAAGACAGGGATTTTGTTATCGCTGAATTGGGTTTCGGCAGCGCTCTAAACTGTTTGTTAACCATACGTGAGTGGTTAGCTCATCTGGAGGATATAAATTCTGCTGTGGATGCTGAGGGTAGAACTGGGTGCAGAAAAACACTTCATTATATAGCCATAGAAAAGTATCCTTTTTCAGCAGAAGATATTGCGCTGTTACATGCTGATCACGCTGAGCTAAAACCTTATTGTGATGAGCTGGTTTCTAATTATCCTTTAGCTATTGAGGCAAGTCACAGTCGACGTTTATTTAATGGCCGTGTTGTTATCCATTATAAATTTATGGATGCTTATAATGCTCTGGCTAATGAATCTCTAAACGTGGACGCCTGGTATTTGGATGGTTTTTCACCAGCGAATAACCCTGGTTTATGGTCGACTGAATTATTTGATGAATTACCTAAAAACAGCAGATTGAATGCGACATGCAGTACTTATACTTCAGCAGGTTTTGTGAAGCGGAATTTACAGGGTGCTGGCTTTGAGGTTAAGAAGGTTAAAGGCCATGGAAAAAAGCGCGATATGATTGTGGCTACGCTGAAACATAAGTGCGAACATAAATTAACTTATGCTGACAAGCCATGGTTTTTTCAAAAGCTTGCTGATAAAAAGCATCCTAAAAGAGTAACGATTATCGGCGGTGGTATAGCAGGTCTGAGTATTGCCTATTCTATGATTCAGCGTGGAATATCGGTTACGATTATCGATAGCAATGGCTCAGAAGTTAAAGAGACATCATCAAATTTAGCGGCAATTGTTTATCCGCGCTTATCTTTAGATAATGACACTGACACAGAGTTTTATATGTCAGCTTTCTGTTATGCCACTTTTGTTATAAAAAAATTACAGGGTAAAAATAAGAAAAGATTCTGGTTTGATGGCGGCTTGTTACAATCTATCAATAGAAAAAGAATCATTTCTATATTAAATAAGTTTGAATTCAACTGTAATTACATTTCAATAAATAAAGAACCATTATCTCAGAGCGTTAAGGATGAAGATAAAGTTTTTGTGGAATATAAAACGGCAGGGGTGGTACTGCCTGAGATGCTATGTGATGCGATAAAGAAAGAATGCGGTGAGTATTTGCAGTTTATAAAAGCTGGTATTACTCAGCTTGAACGTGATGGGGACGTATGGCGATGTTTAGAAGGCACGAAAGTAATTAATGAAGAAAAAATACTCATTATTGCAAATGGTGCAAAATTAAAATCTCTTGAATGTTCAGCAATGTTTCCTGTTGAATCTGTTCGTGGACAAATGCTGGAAGTGTCGGCGACACCTGTGTCACAGAAAATATCTAAAGTTATTAATAGCGGTATTTATGTGACACCAGTCATCAATCAGAAACACGTTATCGGTGGAACTTATTCGCGTGATAACAAGAATGAAAATGTAGAAGAGAGGGACAATTACACGCTGCTTGAATCAGCAAACGATGTTTATCCTGGAGCATTTGAAATGGCTGATTACGTTCAGTCGTGGGTAGGGTTTCGTGCCATGGCAAAAGATAGAGTTCCTATAGTAGGTGCAATGCCGGATATAGCATCTTTTAATAACGAATATGCTGATATTAATATTGGTGATATTAAAAAAAATTACCAGCCTGCAAAAAATCTAAAGGGTCTGCATGTATCCATGGCGCATGGATCACGAGGTTTTACCAGTTGTTTTCTGGCGGCTGAAATAATATCTTCGCAGATAATAGGGGGTCCTTCACCGGTGCGTAAAAGGGTATTGGATTATTTAAACCCTTCAAGGTTTGTTGTGAATGATCTTAAGCGAAGGTGATTTTTCACCTTCATTTAAAGATAGTGCTTCTTTTATAGGTTTTGGTTGTTCGATACCATAGCCTTGCGCATAATCAACCTTTAGTTCCCGTAACTTTTTAACGATCTGATCATTTTCCACATATTCGGCAATCGTTTCAATGCCCATGATGTGGCCAACCTCATTGATGGCTGCGACCATTGCATGGTCTACGTTGTTGTTGACCATGTCAGAGACAAAGCTACCGTCTATCTTTAGGTAATCAACGGGTAGACTCTTCAGGTATTGAAAAGATGATAGCCCGCTGCCAAAATCATCTAGCGCAAATTTGAAGCCGTAACTTTTTAGTTTCTTAATAAGAGTTTTTGCTTTTTGTAAGTTTTTAATCGCGGCAGTTTCAGTCACTTCAAAGCATATGTGCTTTGTGTTTATCTCAAACTCTTCAGCGGTTTCTTTGATGTAATTAACGATGTTTTTATCATCAATAGTATTGCCTGATAAGTTAATGGAATAGTGTGTTATTTTTTCATCCAAGTCAGAATATTTGTGTATAAATGAAAAAGTTTTATATATTACATTTCTATCTACAAGGTGCATCAGCTTGTAACGCTCAGCTGCTGGAATAAATGCATTTGGTGGGATGATATTGTTATTCTCATCTAGCAGGCGAACCAGAATCTCCATATGTTGCTTCATGGGGTCTTTGTCTTTTAGTGGAACGATGGGTTGCGCGTAAAGCTTTAAACGATCATTATCGATTGCTTCTGAGATACGCGTGGCCCAGTAAGTTTCTTCCTGTCGCCTTATCAGTTCACTATCTTCTTCTTCATAGACATAGATCTGGTTTTCACCATGATCCTTAGCAGTGTAACAGGCAAGGTCTGCTTTTCTTATTGCGTCGGCAGCATCGGCGGTGTTTTTATCAAGTGGGTTGATGCCGATGCAAACGCCCAGGCTGTAATCACAGTCATCCCATCTGAAAACCATATCTGAGATAGTGTTTGTAATCTTATTGGTTATTTTTAAAGTAGCTTCGTGTGAACAATGTTTAAGTATTAAGCCAAATTCATCACCACCAAGACGGCTGAGTACATCGTCACCACGGATACACGATTGTATCAATGACGTTATCTGTATCAAACATTGGTCACCAGCGATGTGTCCAGCGGTATCATTGATCAGTTTAAATCTGTCCAGATCAAGATAACAGAGTACATGATGCTTAGTGTTGTTTATTGCATCATAAACATGATCAGAAAGTTCTATATCAAATGCATCTCTATTTAGCAGATTGGTTAAGGGATCATGCGCAGCCTGATGTTTGATGGTGTTTTCAAGTTGACGACGTTGTGTTTCATCATGAAATACAATTACTACACCTTCTGCTTTACCGGAAGTATTTAGAATAGGTGAGATAGAGCTCTCGATGTCTTTATCGTTGCCATTCTTGCTTACCAAACTTAGTATGCTTTTGTTAATGCTTATGCCGTCATATAAGCAGGACTTAACAACATCGTGAATGGGTTCACCTGTGTCAAGATCTTCAATCCTAAATACTTTTTGTACCGCCAGGTTTTTAGCATCATTCAGTGACCATGCCGTCAGTTCTTCAGCAACTTGATTCATGTACTCGATTTTACCGTTAACATTGGTTGTGATGACGGCGTCACCAATTGAATGCAAGGTAACTTCTGCACGTTCACGTTCAGATTTCATATCGCTGACTAATTGCATGTTGATGATGGCCATCTGTACACTTTGACCAAACTGTGACATTAACTGTTCGTCGACTTTATCAAACTCATCATGATTTCTGAAAACAGCAATTGCACCGTATGGTTTTTCTTTGAGAGGCACTGGCGTTGTCAGAACGGATTTGATATTAAATTGCTTCAATAGCTCTTTCTGAGCACGGGGGGTAGTTGTTACATCATTAATTAACAGGTTTTTGTTATTTAATATTGTCCAGGAGCAGAGGTCACCGTCTTCAACATCAAGTGTTACATTTTCAAGCCTTTCTGACTGTAGCCCACACACTGCATGGAAATGAAAAGTTTGCTTGTCTTCATGGATGACTGGAAAGGCAGCAAGTTGTGATTTTGTGATTTCTTGTGCCGCCCGGCATATGTTTTTGAAGAATACATCTTCTTCATATCCTTCAGTTATTAATCGCGCTATCCAGTTATCGATTAACGCAAGGCCTTGTTGGTAGCGGTTGCTGTCATTGACTTCAATTTGGTATTCAAGTTCGATAAGGGCACGAGATGTAGCAATGGTTAAAATGTTTTCGGCAAGATTTGTATCTTCAATCGGCCTGTCACTTGCAATTGCGATCATGCCAATTACATTGTCTTTGTTGTTAATAAGGCTGACGCCGATATAACTTACTGCATTATTTAATAGCTTTTCTGTGCAATCCGGAAAATAATTTGAAAAGTCACGGTTGTGTACAAGCCTGCCACTTTTTATAACTTCTTCACAGGGAGTGTCAGCTAACGAATAAGTCATGTTATTGCTGAACATTCCATGATCCAACAGGCCGATTATTTCTGCGCTTGCCCCAGAAGAGCTGATTTTATTAATGTATGCATATTCGACATCTAATGCGGTACATAAGGTATTGAGCAGAGTGATCAATCGACCTTCGTTGTCGCCACTATTGCTTTTTTTATCGATACTGACTAATTGGTATAGGGCTTTTTCTGTTTTAGCACGCAGGTTGATTTCATCGTTTAGTTTAGTATTACTTTCAGATAATTCATCCTGACTTTTTCGCAGAGTTATAAAGATATATAAGATATAAAATATTAAATAGACAGTGCATAGAAACAGTAATATATTAAAAATTTGAGTATTATTGTTTTGCTTCTTTTTTAGTTCAGAAACATTGTTTTTTAATATAATGATTTGCTTCTCAGTGTTTAATGAGTTAAATCGCTTCAGCGTCTCGTCTATCTCAGGAAGCTTCTCGATAATCATCAAGCTGTGGTTGATCAGAGCATTGGTATCTGTATCTGGTTTGTTATTCAATCTGTCGATGAGTGGATAGATCTTATTGGCGATGTTGTTCTTTGGGTATTCATTATATTCTAAAAGCAGGGTAACAAGTTCTGCTGTAGTTCGAAGCTGTTGCTTGGATTGTGATTTTGGTTTAACAGAATAGAGTTCTGTGCTCACGTTGAAAATATAAAACAATGAGTTCTGAAGGATGGAATGATGAGTCTTAAAATCTTCAACTAAAATTGACTGGTGAGTAATTGCATTTTCTATGCTGCTGATTACATCGATACCAATTTCTTCTGCTGCAACGTGGCTCTCATTTAGGTAGGCGACGTTACTGTTTAGGTCGTTAAGTGTTTTGTTGAGTGTGTCGTATTGCTGAATCTGATTGCTTCTGTAGCGTAATAGATCACGGTGAAGTTGTACCTGTAAATCTTGTATCTCTTCGATCGTTGACAGTGTCTTGTCAAGAGGCAGGTCACTAAATATGCTCTTATAGAATAGAAAGGTGATAACTGCAAACAGCAGTACTATCCCTACCCAGTAATTTACATTTCCCTTGTTCATGATTCCGCGTCCAGCGGTATGTTCTTGTATTCACCAGTTAAGGTGTTAAGAAAAGCTTTAATATACAGTACCTCGTCAGTAGACAGTGATCGTCCTAGCTGAGTTTTTCCCATGATGCTGATGGCTTCTTCGATAGTCTCTGCGCTGCCATCGTGTAGATAGGGTGCAGTCACTGCGATATTTCTTAATGATGGTACCTTGAATACATAGGCATCCACCAAGCGGTCTGTGATGTTTATTCTTCCGTAGTCTGGTTTTTTAATGTCGCCACGTTCAGCGATATAGTTGTAGAAAACGCCAAACTTCTGATACAGGTTACCACCGATATTGATTCCCTGATGACAGGAGATACAGCCGAGTTCTTTAAAAATTTTATAACCTTTAATCTCGTCATCATTTAGTATGTCATCTTCACTTCTGAGGTGCTGGTCAAATTTTGAATTAGGTGTAATAAGTGTTTTTTCGAACTCGACGAGCGAGTTGATGATATTTTCTTTTGTAACGCCATCTTTATAAATAGCGTTAAAGTCATTTGAGAGTTCCTGATCACTACTGATCGCAGTAACGGCATTATCCCAGTTATTATCAAATTCATGAGTGCTTGTCATTGCCATGTTGATTTGATCTTGCAGCGTCTTAGCAGCACCATCCCAGTTTTGCCTGAAGTTATATTGTGCATTAAAGATGCTGGGTGTGTTTATAATATGTTGTTCGCCTGATATTGATATCCCGATAGGCAGATTGTCATCGCCACCGGATGTTAGCTGGTGACAACTGATGCATGCGATTTGGTCGTTCTTAGACAAACGAGTTTCAATAAACAGCTTTTCGCCTAGTTCAGCTTTACCCTTGTCGACATTGATTTTAAGTGGAATAGGGAAGATTGGTTCTTGGCGTAAGTAGTTTTCACTCTCTGCGAGCACAGCGGTGCTCATTGTACATAGTAGGGATATTGCTATGTATGATGTGTGTGTGGAAAAATTGAACTGTGGCAGGTGTTTAATTGATAACATTTCGAGCAAAATCGCTGTAAAATCCATGATTGTTAAAGTTATAAAACATCACCTTGAATTTTAGTCAATATATGAGAAAAAGCATGTCTATTACACTGGTCAAAAGCCTATTTTTGATATTTTTTTTCATTGCTGGAGTGAGTTCAGTATATTCAGCCTGTGATGACACCGCAGCGCCTGAAGTTAACTGGGCTAACTGTGATTTCACTGGCAAAGACTTTAAAAACAATGACTTAACTGGCGCTGTTTTAACCGGTGCTACTCTGGATGGTGCTGATTTTTCTGGTGCGATACTGGAAAATGTTGATTTAAACTTTGCCAGCCTGACAAATGCCCGTTTTGATGGCGCTAGAATGGCGAATATCCGCCTGGTTGGCGTTGATGCGCAGGGTGCAAGTTTCAAAAATGCCGTGATGGTGAATAGCCGGTTGAGTCGATCCAGCTTAAAAAAATCTGATTTCAGCGGTGTGAAAGCTGAAAAATCAAATTTTTATCAAGCAGACCTCGAGTCAGCGATTTTTGCTGGTGCCTTGCTCAGTAAAGTAAACTTTGAAGGGGCTAATCTTAGTTCGGCTGACTTTTCCCACTCGGTATTGAACGAGTCGGTATTGCGAAACTCACGTTTACGTAATACCAATATGAAATATGCGGAATTGAGTAAAGTGATTTTTGACAAGTCAGATTGCCGTGGTGCAGATTTCACTAAGGCTGATTTGAGTAAAGCCTCTTTCAGAGAGGCCGATATTGATGAAAGCGTCTTTGACGAGGCTGTTTTGAAAGACACTATCTGGTCTGACTATAGACGGTGTCGTGCGAATTCTATCGGAACATGTAAATGAGCTCATGTATTATTGATGTAACAAGTAAAAATTTTGATGATGCTGTTTTAAGACACACAAATTAAGACACACAAATTAAGACGTACAAATTAAGACGTACAAATTAAGAAGTTCACATAAAGATTCGGGGCATGTAGGTCAGGGGAAAATTCTTCCGGAAGATGAGCTAGGTAGTGATAAGCGTCGGTGCGCGTTGTAGATGCATTAACTTTTAACCAAATTGAAGCAAAATATTTTTAACCAGAATTTTAAGCAAGAATAAACTATGTACAGCATACCCGATCACCTTGTAAAACCATTAAAATATGCAGCAATACTTGCAGGAATTGTTGTTGTGATAATTTCCGTAAATGAAAGCTATAAATACTTATATTATAAGCTGCCGCCAACATTAGTGAATGTCAGTGTAAAGTACTTACCAGCGTCGCCTTGTAGAAAAGATACGCCGATGTACATGCTGATTATTAATGATAGTTATAGATCTGTCGTTAGCACTTCTTTTATTTTGACGGTAAAGGTTGATGAGGCTAGCGAAAACCTTATCCCGTTGTTGGCAGGCAATTATTCCTCCGATGTGCTTATTAAGCCCGGAGAGTCTCATGAAGGGTGTTGGTCTTATCCGAAGTTATACAATAATAAACATGCACCAGAATCGCTAATTTACAGCGTTAAACGTCAGTCTATAAAGTTTGCTGATTAGCCAGTTTTGCCTTATTAACTAAAGGCGTTAATAATGCGGCGGCGGTGTTTCCTCACTTTCCAGTGCGACAGGAGAAGACTGAGAGGCTTTTATTTTCTTCTCTAATGCAGACACCTGCAGTTGCAATAGATCAATGGCATCATGTTGTTTGATAATTGTTTTGTCTAGAACTTCGATGGTATCTTCCAGATGTGTTAATCGAATTTCCAGCTCGGTGACGCGAGTTTCCATTATTCTGTACCAGTGTTTATTTAATATGGTTTGTTTTTGTAATTAATTTGGTTGCACCAGCAACGGCAACCGGCATAGCAAAAAAGTTAATGACAGGGATGCTGGTTAACACGAATACTGCACTGCCTAAGCCGAGTGAGCACATCCGGTGTTTTCTATTATACGTTTGTACCTCGGAAAAGTAGTCGCCGCGGTTAGCTAGCGGGTAGTCATTATATTCCAGCGCAAAGAACCATGCGGCAAATATTATCCATAAAAAGGGTGAGATGATATTGATTACCGGGATAAACGTAATGATGATGAGTGGGATGAACCACTTGATGGCATATAGAATCTTCTGTAGTTCTGACTTTGTGGTGCGATAAATCAGTTTAATAAATCCATCTGAATTGATGTCTTCAGGTTTTTTACCGGTCAACATTGCTTCTATCCTCGATGATAATATGCTGTTGAAAGGCGCTGAAATCAAGTTGGCGACTACGGTAAAACTGTAGAAAACAATCAACAGTGCGGCTAATGCAAATAATGGCCATATCAACCATTCAAGCCAACCCAGCCAGCTCGGTAATAATTTATCTACCCAGATGCCCAGTTGCTCGCCTAATAACTTAGTTGCAAAAGAGAACAGGGCAACGTTAATGATAAACGGGATGAGCACGAAGCGTTTAATGCCGGGTTTAAACAATAAACCGAAACCGCTGAAGCCATCGAGAAAGCCTTTTATAAATGAAAACATAATTGAGAATAGTTTTAAGTTTTAAGTTTTAAGTCTTTGCAGCCTTGTCTTGCTAATAAAGCACTACCGTAGCAGGCTTCACTATTGACTGCATTTAGGATATCTATACCTGTCGTGCGGGCGCGTATTTTTGTCCATGCCGTATTTTTATTGCCGCCGCCGGTGGTAAATATTCTTCGTGGTAATGCTGCACCTAGTTCTTTAAGTTTGTTGTAGCCTTGTGCTTCGACAGCAGATATTCCTTCCAGTAATGCCTGAAAGAATTCCACATTAGAAGAGGGGCGTGGACTGATGCTACTCTGTTTGTTGCTATCATTTAACGGGAAGCGTTCGCCTGTGCCTGGTAATGGATAATAATTTAATTCGGTCGGCTGTTCAGGTTTTAGTTGTGGCATCATTTCATCGAGTTGCATTTTTGTAAAATGCTGCAATAGAACCGCACCACCTGAATTAGAAGCGCCACCCACCAGCCAGTGACCATTTATACGGTGGCTATAGATACCATACTCAGCTGAAAAAATGGGTCTGTTGGTGAAAATTTTAATGACCAGGGTACTGCCAAGGGAGGTGACAGCATCACCTATTTTATTTGCACCTGTTGCCAGCACTGCGGCGTTACTGTCGGTGGTGCCGGCAATAACAACACAGTCTTCAGCCAGTGCATATCTACCAATAAGTGCCGGTTTTACATTGGCAATAACCGTTCCAGGGGTAACAACTTTGGGTAATAGATTTACTGCGATAGCTGTTTCTTCGTTTGCTTGAAGCCAGTCAGGCCATTGTTGGGTAATGCTGTCGTAACCCATTTTCAAACAATTGTTCTCATCGCTGATACCATAGAGCCCTGTCAAAGACGCAGCTAACCAGTCAGCCTGATGACAGAAAATTTCAGTTTGTGGAAACCTCTCTAATAACAAGAGCACTTTAGCCAATGAAGAAGTTGCGCTATGCACTGCGCTTTTAGCTGGTGCAAACCGACTGATTTTTTCAGCCTGTTTTTGACTTTGCTGATCGTTATACATCAATGCAGGTGAAAGTGCGCTGCCATCTTTTTTACAGGCGATCAGCGTACTCGATGTGCCATCAATAGAAATGGCTTTAATCTGGTGTACGGTTTCCTGTCGTTGTAACTGGTGGCTTATCTCGCTTAGTAATTCATCGAGTTGAATCAGCCAGGGCCCTGGATCTTGTTCATTGACACCATTTTGTGAAGTGTTTGAATTGCATTGACTGCTATCAAACAACAAGTGGTGTTTTATAATTTCTTCGCCATTGTCATCGATGCAGCAGCCCCGGATGCCCGAGGTGCCTATGTCAATGCCAAGGTAAACAGCGGTGCTCACGAAAGACAGGTTTTAAGGCAGTGTGATAACAGCGGGTGCAACCCAGGTTGGTTTTTTATGCTCGGCGACGACGGTTGTATAAACCCCACCGCGAACATTAAATTCTGCCGTTAGACGCATAAATCGCGGATCACAAGCATTACAAAGGTCTGTAAGAATTTCGTTGGTGACTGCTTCGTGGAATGCACCTTCATCGCGAAATGACCAGATGTACATTTTCAATGATTTCAGCTCGATACAACTTTTTTCCGGTACGTATTCCAGGTCCAGAGTAGCGAAGTCAGGCTGTCCTGTTTTCGGGCATAAGCAGGTGAATTCAGGCAGGCGGATACGAATCGTGTAGTCACGTTCAGGGGTCGGGTTATCGAATATTTCCAGTTCTTTAGAAGGCTTTGTTGCCATGATCGGTCTCGGTGCAAATAAAGCCGACATTATACAGAATAACGCATTAATTTTATATTACTGATGAGTAATATTAATAGGTTTTAATGTTCGTGTTCTAATGAATTCAGCAGCTTACATTCGCTAATTAAACAACTGCTAAAGCTCGTGAAATTTTCCTTAAAAAGAAGCTCAAATCGCTCTTATAATGCGGACGGAGTCATGTAAACTACGCCAAATATCTTTAAATTTATCTACTGAATTATAAAAAATAATGCGTTTAAGCACGATTAAGCTCTCTGGATTTAAATCTTTCGTCGATCCAACCACAATCAATTTCCCCAGTAATTTAACAGGTATTGTTGGCCCTAATGGCTGTGGAAAATCCAATACCATTGATGCAGTGCGCTGGGTCATGGGTGAATCATCGGCTAAACATCTGCGTGGCGCTTCCATGGATGACGTCATTTTTAATGGTTCATCATCCAGAAAACCTATTGATACTGCCTCCGTTGAGCTTATCTTTGACAACAGTGAAGGGAAGTTAGGTGGTCAATACGCTAACTATGCTGAGATTTCAGTTAAGCGTCAGGTTACGCGCGAAGGCGCTTCGAAATACAGTTTAAATGGCACACGCTGTCGTCGTCGTGATGTTGCAGATTTATTTTTGGGCACCGGTTTAGGTCCGCGCAGTTATGCCATTATCGAGCAGGGCATGATTTCAAGATTGATTGAAGCTAAACCTGAAGAATTACGTAGTTTTCTTGAAGAAGCAGCGGGTATATCCAAATACAAAGAACGTCGCCGTGAAACCGAAACACGGATCAGGCATACCCGTGAGAATCTTGATCGGTTGTCGGATTTACGTGAAGAGATAGAAAAACAACTTGCAAGATTGCAGCGCCAGAGCCGTAGTGCCGAGCGTTATAAAGAATTCAAACAGGATGAGCGTGAGCTAAAAGCCGAGCATCTAACATTACATTGGCGTGAACTTAAAGTTGAACTTGATGACCGTGATAAAAATATACAGAGTACAGAAACTTCTTTAGAGCAGGTTATTGCTGAGCAGCGTTCGACCGAATCGGATATTGAATCGAATAGGGAACAAGGCACCAAATCCAATGAAGTATTGAATAACGTGCAGGCTGAATATTACCGCTTGGGCGCCGATATATCAGCAAAAGAACAGAACATTAAACATCAGCAGGATCTGTTGCAGCGTCAACAGACTGATCTACAGCAGATTGAAACAGCACTGGCGGATGCTAGTCAGGCTATCCAGTCAGATAAACAGGCAATTGAAGAGTTTCAAAAAAATCTGTTGCAAGAAGAGCCGCAGCTAATCGTTCTGAAAACACAGGAAGACGAGAGCACCGCATCATTCCAGCAATCTGAACAGGCGATGCAAACCTGGCAGTTACAGTGGGATGAAAGTAATCAGCGCTATTCTGCAGAAAGTCAGAAAGCGCAGATCGAACGTTCACGTATGGAACAATTGGAGCGCCACGTCGATCAGTTGAAACAACGTTTACAGAAGATTGATGTTGAGAAGCAGGCGCTACGTGGTGAGAATCTTGAAGAACAGATTTCGGATCTAAACGTTCTACTGAAAAAATCCACAGAAGAAAAAGAAACCAATGAACAGCAATTAACGGATGCTATTTCTCAGATAAGACAAACCCGCGAAAAAATCTCAACGGTTGAGCAGCAGTCGGCCGATGTACGTCGTAATGTTCACCAGTTTCAAGGCAGCCTGTCTTCGATGGAAGCCTTGCAGGAAGCCGCACTGGGTAAAACAGATAAAGCCGCACAGCAGTGGCTGGAAAAAAGCGGTATCAATAAAAATGCACGTTTTGCAGAACAGCTGGATGTAAAGGACGGTTGGGAGCTTGCTGTTGAAACGGTATTGGGTGATACATTAGAAGCGGTTTGTGTTGATGATATCGATCAATTTTCGTCTGCATTAAGCAGTCTGGAAAACAGCAATGTTTCATTGATAGAAAAAGGTCAGTCCGCTGCGGCTACGAGCACGGTAGCGGGACTGTTGCTTGAGCAAGTGTCGTCTGCTGTTAATCTGAGCCAGTTCCTGCACGGAATACGCTGTACTGAAACATTGGACGAGGCGTTAAAAATGCGCCACTCGTTAGCCAGTGATGAAAGTATTATTACAAAAGATGGAATCTGGTTGGGTTCTAACTGGTTGCGTATCAGTCGTGACACAGATGCCAGTACTGGTGTTCTAGCGCGTGAAAACAGTATTCGTGAATGCCAGCAGCAGTTATCTGAACTGGAAGCAAAAGCTGAAAAGTTTAATCTTGAGTTAACGGAATTACGTGGCAATTTGCAGAGCAAAGAGCAGCAGCGTGAAGAAATACAAACACAGCTAAACACTATTCATTCACGTTTGAATGAGATCAAAGCGCAAATTACAGCGCGTGAATCTCGCCATGAGCACATAACCAGCCGCGGTAAAGATCTTGATGCTGAGCTTGATGAGACGCAAAAATTAATCAGCAACGACGAAGCTGATGTCGATGCGGCAACAAAAAGTCGAAATGCAGCCTTGGAAAATGCTGAAACAATGGAAGCGGACAGAAAAGTTCTGCAAGGTCAGCGTGATGAGTTACAGCAAGAATTACAGCAGCACAGAAGCAATTTGCAGCAGCATCGTGAGCAGGCGCATCAGCTGGCTATACGTGTTGAAGGTTTAAAGACACGCTTAAGCGGTTTGCAGCATAACATTCAACGCATGGAACAAGCGCAGACGGCACAGTTGCAGCGCAAGCAAGAACTGGAATCGCTGTTATCACAATCTACACAGCCAACAGAACAATTAGAAGCTGAATTAAAAGTGTTGTTGGGTCAGCGATTAACTACTGAAGAAGGGCTGGCAGAGGCTCGTCGTAAAGTAGAAGGCATAACGCATACACTTCGAAAACTTGAGCAGCAGCGTAGTGAGTACGAGCAAAAATCACAATTGGTACGTTCTCAGTTAGAGAAGCTTCGTCTTGATAGTCAGGAAACCCGTGTACGCAGCAAGACTACGCTGGAGCAATTGGATGAAACTGGTTTTGAATTAGACGTAGTACTGGCAACACTGCGCGAATTAGAGTCGGATGATAATCTGGCGACGAGTAAGCAGTGGGAGTCTCGACTGGCTGAAGTGGCACAGAAAATATCACGTCTGGGACCAATCAATCTGGCCGCTATCGATGAATATAAAGAGCAGTTACAACGCAAAGAATATCTGGATGATCAGGATAAAGACGTCAATGCGGCGTTAGCAATCTTAGAAGAAGCTATCGCTAAAATTGATAAAGAGACACGTACTCGATTTAAAGATACATTTGATCATGTGAATTCGCGTATCAAGGATATGTTCCCTAAATTATTCGGTGGCGGCATCGCTTATCTTGAGATGACGGGCGATGATTTGTTGAGCACGGGTGTTACAATCATGGCAAGACCACCGGGTAAGCGAATTTCAAATATTCACCTGATGTCGGGTGGTGAGAAAGCATTAACCGCAGTCGCGTTAGTCTTTGCGATTTTTGAGTTGAATCCTGCGCCATTTTGTATGCTTGATGAAGTTGATGCACCGCTCGATGAAGCCAATGTTGGCAGATTCTGTCAATTGGTTAAAGAAATGTCATCACGTGTGCAGTTTATTTTTATCACGCATAATAAGACGACGATGGAGATTTCAGAACATCTAAGTGGTGTAACAATGCGTGAGTCAGGCGTCTCTCGTCTGGTATCGGTTGATGTTGCTGAAGCAGCAACGATGGCGGGTGTAGGAGCGTAGGGGTGGAATCACTGCGCTGGATATTACTCGTTGCGGGCATCGCCTTTGTATTGGTAATTTTTATCTTAGGTAACAGTCGGCGTCAGCGGAACCGTTCGGCTGTAGATGAGCTAGAAGATGATTTGCCTGAATTTTCTGCACAATCACTTGATGATATGGATGAAGGTGTTGGTGAAGTAAGGGTTGTAACGAGTTCCGGTAATGGCTTAGAGCAAGACTCGGATGATGAATCTGCTGCTTCAGATATCTTTGTTGATGGCGTTAATGACAACACTAATGGTAGCATTAATGAAACAACTGAAGATTCTATAGAGGGTGAAACCGCTACCGCGGATAACAATCCGTCTGATATTGTTGTTTTATATATTCTTCCTAAACCGGATGAAATGCTTTTAGGTGCAGAAATTAATAGTTCTGCTCAGGCCATGGGGCTCTCTTTTGGTGAGATGAATATCTTTCATTTTATTCGAGGTGACCGTAATGTATTTAGTCTGGCCAACATGCTGGAGCCAGGCTCATTTGATGCAGATACAATTCATGATTTAAAAACCACGGGATTAACTGTATTTATGCAGTTTTCAGGTGATGATCCGTTAGATGATTTGACCGAAATGCTACAGCGTACCTATCAATTGGCTGGTCTGCTTGGTGCGTGTCTGTGTAACCATAAGCGTGAGCCGTTAACGGAGCAGGATGCAGAAAATTATCGTGCAAAGGTTAATGACTTTATTGCTAATCAATCACCAGAGTTATCAACTGAAGCCTAAACTAAGTCTTCACCTAATGGCTATCGTGGCAAAAAATAATTAGATGCCCATCTCTGTAATAAAACAAATCGAAGCGTTACGTGAAAAACTTCGCTATCACTCTTATCAGTATTACGTACTAGACGACCCGGATATTCCCGATGCGGAATATGATCGCCTGTATAAACAGCTGTTAGCTGTGGAAGAAAAACATCCTGATCTGATTACCACTGATTCTCCAACACAGAGAGTTGGCTCTAAACCGTTGTCTGCATTTGAACAGATAGAACATAAGATGCCGATGCTGTCTCTGGATAATGTGTTTAATGAAGAAGAGCTGCAAGCATTTAATCAGCGTATTCAGGACAGGTTAAAAATTAATGATGAGATTGGATATACAGCTGAACCAAAACTTGATGGTTTAGCGATAAGTATTCGCTATGAAAATGGTGAGCTTATCTATGCGGCAACGCGTGGTGATGGATCTACCGGAGAAAACGTTACGCAGAATATTCGTACCATGCAGTCAGTTCCGCTACGTCTTTTAGGAAACAATTATCCGCAAGTGCTGGAGGTACGTGGTGAAGTCTTTATGCCAAAAACGGGTTTCGATGCGCTTAATGTAAAAGCTAAAAAAAATGGCGATAAAGAATTCGCTAATCCGCGTAATGCTGCTGCAGGTAGCTTGCGCCAGCTTGATCCTACGGTAACAGCGACTCGGCCTTTAAGTTTGTACTGTTACTCAATCGGTGTAGTCGAGGGCGGTAATGTTGCTGATACACATTATGAAATTTTGCAACAGCTAAAATCTTTTGGTTTACCGGTGTGTACTGAGATAAAAAAAGTAAACGGGGTAAAAGCGTGTTTGGCTTATTTTTCTGATCTATCCAAACGCCGAGATCAACTTGCTTATGATATCGATGGTATCGTCTATAAAGTTAATGATATTTCGTTACAGAAACGATTAGGTTTTGTCGCGCGAGCACCGCGTTGGGCGATTGCGCATAAGTTTCCGGCACAGGAAGAGCTGACGACTATCATTGATGTGGACTTTCAAGTTGGGCGTACCGGTGCAATAACGCCAGTGGCGAGGCTGGATCCTGTTTTTGTTGGTGGTGTTACGGTGAGTAATGCAACCTTACATAATATGGATGAGGTGCGTAGGAAAGATGTACGTATCGGCGATCAGGTTATCGTTCGTCGTGCGGGTGATGTTATACCCGAAGTAGTGCGTGTTGTACCTGGTTCTAGAAAAAAGCCGTTGGCAGAAATTAAGATGTTAACGCAATGCCCGGTATGTCAGGCTACAGTTGAGCAGATCGAAGGTGAGGCGGTAGCACGTTGTACCGGTGGATTGTTTTGTAGTGCGCAACGTGCTGAAGCTATAAAACATTTTGCATCGCGTAAAGCGATGGATATCGATGGGCTTGGCGATAAAATTGTTGAGCAGTTAGTTGAAGAAAATAAAATTGAAACAGCTGCTGATCTATATCAGCTTTCGATTGAAGTGCTGGCTTCTTTAGAGCGAATGGGTGAGAAATCGGCAACAAACCTAATCGCTGCGCTGAACAAGAGTAAACAGCCTGGCTTGTCACGGTTTATCTATGCCCTGGGTATTCGTGAGGTGGGTGAGGCGACGGCAATGAACTTGGCCAATGAATTCAAAACATTAGCAGATGTGCAGCATGCAGAATTTGATGATCTAATCGAAGTATCTGACATAGGTCCGATCGTTGCAAAACACATTGTTAATTTTTTTCAGCAACAACATAACCTGGATGTAATCGAGCAGTTATTGTCAGCAGGAATAAAAATTCAGCCAGTTAAGCAGAAAAGTTTTGATGAACAATCTAGCAGTGTGTTTGTTGGTAAAACAATCGTTATTACCGGAACATTGCCTTCGCTTTCTCGTGGTGAAGCCAAAGAAATGTTGCTGGAAGCGGGTGCAAAAGTGACGGGCAGTGTTTCAGCAAAGACTGACTTTTTGCTTGCTGGTGATAAAGCGGGATCAAAGTTAAGTAAAGCGGAAAAACTGGGTGTTAAGGTAATTAATGAGGTAGAAATGTTGTTGCATCTGAAATAATTGATTGCATAATTTAAATAATGCATTCAATTAATATCTAGTCCTAATCTAGCCGTGTCTTATTTTTTTTAACGGGTGCTGATTCAGGTATGCATCTAATCCAGGGAAATTTCTTGTGCCGTTATTCTGTGGTGGTCTGCGACGCAACATACTGAAGTCATTCGCATTTAGAACACGTTTTAGCCTGGCCTGATTTTGTCCTAGGCCATTGATGTAATGTTTTTCACCTTCGAAGTGTGCAACTTCATAACCATAGACTTTATTGAACAATGTGTTTAACCGTTTCTCTACCTCATTTGAATAAAAGGCAGGTGTCTTACGCAGCAGGTCTTCACCTGATTCGAATAAAATAACTTCATTGCCCTTGTCATCGACAGTAACGGTCATACCGCCAAGAACGAACTCAGGGTATAAGCGATCACGGCATTTTTCAAGATAGCAACGATCTGACATCTGTGCGATTAAGTCAGCTGAGCCTAGCATCTGGCCGAGTAGGTGCCATCTATCGTCAGGTAGGCGAATATTCTTCGGTGCTATTTCATAACCGGTGTAATGCACCATGTTGGCTGAAATTTGTGCATATTTTCCCATGTTGACCTTATGCAGGTAACGTTTTAAAAAATCGGCACTGCGTGAGACGTGAACAGGTGTGTATTCCGCACCGTTAAAGTGTCGGCGATCACGTTGGTGTCGAATATAACCGGAATCGTGATACAGGGCGGTGATGATGGCAATTACAGCGCGTTCTGCGCCAATGCGCTGGTCTTTGGCAACACTGCGCTCGTGACCGCTGATAAGACGTGCTAATGCCAACGTCATATCCATAGAATGCTGTTTGTCGTGATATAAAGCATCACAGGCTAAATATGTTGGGTAATCACCTTCAAATAAACGCTCACAGTCATCGAATGCCTGCTTTAGTGCTACTTCATTAAAGGAGTTAAATACACTGCGAAAGATAGTGGACACAGCGTCGTGCACGCTATCTGCGTAAGTGAGTTTTACATTATCCGTAATGTCATATTCTGAGCGCCTTTCTTTCATATCGCTTTTCAAATGTGTCATTGTTAATACACTGTCCTTTGCAAGAAAAGACCTACATCCTTGTGGGCATAATATATTTATAGACGAAATTCACAAAATTGCACAGCGACAGTGTCTGGAACTGTGAACCAGTTCATGTTTTTAAGCTATCGCAGTGTGCCTATTTTGAGGTGTGGGTGAAGCTGCCGTCCCAGTCTGCATCAGGAGGGGTTTCACGGTAATGCATGATACGATCGAGGTAAATTTTATAAATCTTGCGGTCTGGGTCTAGCTGACTGAGGCCAAAGATTTCTCTTTCAGCCGCGTCCCAGTTCTGTGCGCGGTACTGCTTAATACCGATATGGAATTGCTTGAGCAGTTTTCGGTCAGATTTTGAAATATTTTCCAATAAACCCAGTGGTTCGTAGATGGTAACGGGTTTCTTTTTACCCTTAACGCGTACCCGATCGAGTTCGCGGAATTCAAATTCTGGAACTTCGTGGCGGGTGAATTCACTGGTGATGATATCCACACCGTAGATTTTGGTTAAGCCTTCAAGCCGTGAGCCGAGGTTCACGGAATCACCTAGTACGGTGTAATCCACCCGGAACTCTGAACCTTTGTTACCGACATTCATGATTCCGCTACTTACACCGACGCCAACATATATTTCTGGCCACTGTTTTTCGGAAAATTCCTTTCTTAAGGGGGTCATGCGCTCGACGACGTCGATGGCCGCATTTAGCGCGTGCAGAGCATGCTGCTTATCATCTAGTGGGGCTCCCCAGAATGCCATAACGCAATCGCCCATGTATTTATCTATGGTGCCGCGATTGTCATGAATAACCTTTGTAATCGGCGTTAAGAATGCATTGATGTAATCGGTTAGCTCTTTTGGTTCCAGACCTTCAGAGATAGTGGTAAAACCACGCACATCAGAAAATAAAACAGACATTTCGCGCATTTCACCATCGAGACTGATTTCTTCCATCTTTACACTTATTTCATCAACCAGTTCCGGTGGTACGTATTGACCGAAGAGGTGAGCGAGTCGTCGTTTACCACGTGATTCAACGAAGAAGCCATAGGTCATCTGCAGAGCAAACAACATAACAACGAGTACGACGGATGAAGCTATGGGCAGTACAAGTTGCGCGCTCGTCCAGGCGTAAAAATTAGTGCCGATTAACAGGAGGATACTGCCAATGATAATCAGTGTGGAAAACAGTGCAGAGAGCATTGGCAAGGTGAAAGTCAGGAGGATACCTATAGCGATGATTAAAATAAATTCAAAGCCTTGCGTGTAACCTGGTGCGTGTAATATTCGTCCATCGAGTATGCCCTGAATGATATTGGCATGCACTTCAACTCCTGGATAAGCAGGTTCGAGAGGAATGGTTCGCAGATCGAGTAAACCTGGTGCAGAAGTACCAAAGAGTGCAATTTTTCCTTGTAGCTTTGTTTTATCCGCTATTTTATTTAAGACGTCACTTGCTGAAATATAATCGAAGCTTTTTTGTCTGCCGATGTAAGGGACCAGTATGCCGGATTGATGGTCGACCGGGATGGCTAGTTCACCGATAGTTATCCATTCCAGAAAAAGATCGTAGGTATCACTGGTTTCTACAACCAGTTCTATAGGCGGTTGACCGGAAGCGACTCTTGCTAAAGCTAAAGCCAGCGACTCATGTAATTCATTTTCATATGTCTGCAGTAGTGGTACACGTCTAAACACACCGTCGTCATCTAATAATGGGTTATTGAAAAAACCGCCACTGTAGGCGCTATCCTGAAGCACTTTCAGGTTTGCGGTATAACCAACCGTTTTATTTACGGCTAGTTTAGAGAGAATATTTTTATCCAGTTTGGTTATAGCAGTGGGCAGGCCACCTTTTTTTGTATCGGTGTCCATCACGAAACCCATGACAGTTTTTCTGTCTCTTAAGGATTCTGCAAAACGCAGGTCGTGTTGTAGTGAGGGCATCACCTGATTGTATTCTTCGATAAATAGAGGGTCGTCCTTCAGCGAACCTTTTGCCATCTTATCGAGCAACTTGGCACCTTCATCGACATCTTCTTCGGCAAACACGATATCGTAACCGATGGTTGTAATCTCGTAGTGATCAAATAGAGCATCATTTATTTTTGCGAGAATATTACGGTTCCATGGCCATTGTCCTATTACTTCAAGACTCTTTTCATCGATATCGATGATGATTACTTTCTTATCGACGTTTTCTGGCAGGGTGATTTTGAGTCGCGCATCATAAGCCTGATTTTCCAGGCTGGTTAAAATCGGGATATGGATTATATTTCCTACGTGAAGCAGAAATACAAGCGTAAGCAAAAGACTTAATGCGTATCGAATAATTCGTTGAATATCCACGGGGTATCCCTGATTGTTGTTTTTATTAAGATGCTTTTTTTATTGATACTAGGAAAGTAGCAAAAAATGCTGGGTAAAGCTATGAATACAGCAGATGTTGCATATTTTATGTAGAATTACGGTGATAATGGTGCAAATAATTTTGGGGTGACCTTAGAGTGAAAATGAATGAGTTATTGTTAGGCGTAAATATTGACCATGTAGCAACGTTAAGGCAGGCCAGAGGTACGCGTTACCCCGATCCAGTTCACGCGGCACTGCAAGTTGAGCAGGCCGGTGCAGACAGCATAACTTTGCATCTTCGTGAAGATCGTCGCCACATTCAGGATAGAGATGTATACCTGTTAAAAGAGCGCATGCTGACACGTATGAATCTTGAGATGGCGGTTACCGACGAAATGGTAAAGATTGCCTGTGATGTGAAGCCAGAAGACTGCTGCCTGGTTCCAGAGAAACGCGAAGAGCTGACAACAGAAGGTGGTCTGGATGTTATTCGTTACGAAGCATCGATAACAGATGCCTGTGTACAACTGGCTGATGCTGGGATTAAGGTTTCATTGTTTATTGACGCCGATCTAAAACAGATTGATGCGGCGAAGCGGACAGGTGCACCTGTTATCGAAATTCATACCGGGCATTACGCCGATGCAGAAAATCATGCCACGCAGCAGCAACTGCTTAACGACATTATCGTGTCGAGTGAACATGCAGATAATATCGGCTTACAAGTTAATGCCGGGCATGGTTTGAACAGGCAGAATATTCATGCGATTGCAGGACTGCAAGTTATACGGGAATTAAATATTGGTCACGCGATTATTGCAGATAGTGTGTTTATGGGGCTTGATAAAACCATACGTGAATATAAAAAATTAATGTTTGATGCTAGGAGTTAATGATCGCTTGCTTGCTGTGTCACCTAGATGTGTCACTTAGATGTGTCTCTAGGGTAAATCTTCAGCTTGCTCATTATTAATTTTAAAATGGGCTACATTTTGAATTGCGTTTAGTAATAACGGGATTTCTTTTTCATTATCAAATTTTATATTCTGCATTAAAAAATTTTCTATGCGACTGCTGACCTCCTTCAATTCTGTGGTTCCACAACACCGGCTGGCACCATGTAATTTATGCACCTGATTACGTAGCTCGGTAAGGTCATTGTTGTCTGCAGCAGAAATGATAGCCTTTCTGTAATTGTCCAGCTCTGCTCTAAGCATGCCAAACAATTCATAGGCCAGTTCCTTATTATTACCGGTGAATTCTTTTGCGAGTTCGATTGAAAATATTGAGTTTTCAATAATTTCTGCGCTCTCATTGTTATTAACTTCTAAAGATTTACTTGTATTTATCGGTTCTTTTAATACCCATTGTTCAATAACCTTTTGGAATATGTTGTCATTGACGGGTTTTATCAATATGCCATTCATTCCAGATTGAATAACTTTTTCTTTCTCCTGTGGCATCGCATTTGCAGTTAGTGCAATTATTACGGGCTGGTTACCCGGTGTGGTTTCACGAATTTTTTGTGTTGTCTCGTAGCCGTCTAATCCAGGCATATGCAGGTCCATAAAAATCAAATCATATGAGTTCAGGTTTGCAAAGTTGATGGCTTGAGCACCGGAATGAGCGGTTGTCACTCGTGCTTTATGTTTGTGCAATATGATTTCTGCTAAGCGCAAATTAACATCGTTATCATCGACGATCATGATGTTAATATTTGACCAGTTGTTAGAAGTATCGCTTACCTCATTGCTGGTATCTATGCCAGACTCTTCAGTTTCTTTATCAAGTGAGTTGATGAGTTTTTGTTTGATGATTTCAACTTTTTCAGAGGTGAATGCGGCATTATTGAAAAGGTGCTGATGTAGATTTCTTAATTCACTGTGTGAGCGTGTGCTGGCAACCAAAAGTGATGGTTTGGTTAAGCTGAACTCGCCTATATGAGTAGTTGTTATACTGTTTATTTCTTTACTGCTTACAAACGTGACGATGATGTCGTTTTCACTTTCAATTTCTGCAAGATTTTGCATATTGTCTAGAGAATAGTTATTTACTGTACATCCCCAACTGTTAAATAATGTTTTATATGTCTGCTGTGCAATGAAGTGATTGCTGATAAAGGCGACATTTTTTCCATATAGTTCCGAATTTTTCTTTTCAGAAATTTCACCTTTAATCGGTACGCTGAACCAGAAGGTAGAGCCTTCGCCTTCGGTACTGTCGAAACCAATTTCACCATGCATCAGCATGGTAAGTTTTCTTGAGATTACCAGACCTAGTCCTGTGCCGCCAAAACGTCGTGTAATGCTGGTGTCGGCTTGGGTAAAAGCTTTGAATAGTCTCTTTTTAACCGTACTGCTCATGCCGAGTCCGGTATCAGAGACGGTGAATTTAATACTGTTTTCGGTGTTGCCGAGTTCACCTTTGGCTACTTGTAAGTATACATAGCCGCTATCGGTAAATTTTATTGAATTGCCAATAAGATTAGTAATAATCTGGTGGATTCTAAATGGATCGGAATGAATGATTGTCGGGACATTAGCTTCAATGCGGTAAAACAGTTCAATATTTTTCTCTAATGCACTGGTGCTAAGAAGATTGATGATGTCCTCGATAATATCGATTAAATTAAACTGGCTGGTAGCTATCTCAGTTTTACCGGCTTCAATTTTTGAGAGATCAAGGACATCATTAATAATTGCTAATAAATGTTTTGAAGACTTATGAATGGTGCTCGAGTAATCTTTTTGTTGTGATGAAAGTTTTGTGTCTTGAAGCAACTCAGTAAATCCGATGATCCCGCTGAGAGGGGTTCTTATCTCATGACTCATGTTAGCTAGAAACTCTGATTTGGCATTATTGGCATAGATAGCTTTAGATCGAGTGATATCCAGTTCTGCGTTTCTTATCTCTAATTCTTCGAGTGTTTGCTGTAACTCTTCTGTGTAAACATTTAACTGGGTTTCCATGTCTGTGCGCGAATCTTTTAATTCGATTCTCATGTGATTAATGCAGGACTCTAGAATGCCGAGGTCACCAGTAGAATTACGGTCTATCTGAGTGTCTAAATCACCTGCTGATATATTTCTGACGGTATGTGTCAGGGATTTTATCGGTTTTGTGATATAGCTGCTGATTCGCAAAGTAACCAGTGTTGTTAATAGTAGCAGAGCTAGAGTTATCAATGTGCTGTGTTCTATCTGTTCTATTTTTTTTTCAGTGGCATGCTGAGTGGAAATAGTAATGATAACTTTTCCAATCTCATTTGTTGTATTGCTAATCGAAGATCTGTTTGCAAGATTGTTATTGCCTGGATCTACTTCCACATGTTCTGTGATAATGGGCTCACTGAAAATAAGAGTGTTTTTATTACTAAATAACACTTTCAGTATGGAGTCATTTTTTTCCTCGAATTTTTCAGGAGAGCTTATGTCCAGGATGTTGTTGTAATACTTATCAAGTATTTGAATGCGGAGGACAGGATTGTTTTTTATGATAGTGGCAACTAAGGGTTCGATTAGCTCCGTATTGCCTGAGTAAACTGCGTATTCTGCAGCTGGAGATAACTGTTTTGCAATGAGGGTGCCGTTTTTATTAAGAGAATCTGATATGAAATCGAACTGATCCCAGATGTAATGTGTTGACAA
Source organism: Gammaproteobacteria bacterium (assembly GCA_030595325.1). GTDB lineage: Bacteria > Pseudomonadota > Gammaproteobacteria > SZUA-229 > SZUA-229. The sequence goes on from JAUVDN010000002.1 coordinate 44,343, forward strand.
GATGCTGGCAACGACGAGTGCGGGCAGAACTGCAATGATGATTATCTGTTTGTTTATACTTAGTCGTATCATAGCGACTCGTCTAGTTTTATTATTCCGGCTTGCATGATATCGTTTTTCAATTTATCGATATCCGGAATGTTAATATTTAATGCTCTGGAAACCTGTTTATTGATATTTATATCAAAATAATCCGGGTAATTAATTTGTTTTGAAAATTGGTTTCCAGTGTCGAAGTATTGCTTTATGAGTTTGACTGCGCTCTGTGCAATTTGCTCTGTATTGCTATTCACCGAAGCGAGTGCGCCAGCATTTACAAAATTCTTTGAGAATCCTATAACGGGTTTTCTGAATCGATAACTGGTCAGCAAGATATTTTTTATATTTTTTCTGTTGTAGATAGTGCTGTCAGGGTGAGCGAGCAAAACATCTGAGTGGTTTAGCGCATGTTTTATTTTAGCTGTCAGGTTCTCATTAACTGTCGTACTTATTATGTATGTTTTAATATCATATCTGTTGGCGCATTGTTGTATTGTTTTGGTATCAACAGGTTTGCTCTGGCTGTTTAGAATGCTGATGGTTTTCCAGTCTTGACTGAAATGTTTGATAAATCCTATCTGTCTGCAAAAGGGTTGAGTCATGTACAGGATGGCGTCGTTTTTATTTCGACTTTTGTCTAGTTTGTATTTATGAGGATTAGTAGAGATAAATAATTTTTTTATTTCAGGGTATTTCTTATCGGCACTAAGTATTCCGTCTAGCCCGATGCCAATTATTATATCGGTCTTACTGTCTACAGCATCTATTGTATCTTCAGGTCGTACTTCGGAAGCAACCACGTTTGCACTTTTAAGATTTGAATCATTTAATATATTACTGATGATGCTTCTGTGATAAGGATTGCCTGATGATGAAAGAATGAATACATTATGTGTTAGCGGCTTCTTTTCATCTGTGGCTGTATTATTACCCTGGACGTCAGCATGTATATTCTGCGGAAGAATTGTGACAAGCAACAGGAGACAACTAAACAAGCGGAATAACTTGTTTAGTTGAAGAACTCCTTGTTCACTAATGCGTATCATATTTAATAATCTAATGATTAAAAGTTCAGTCTGAAATCCAGATAAGCCAGTGTCGTATGGATTACATTTGGTGCAGTGTTGCTACTGGGGGTCTCCTGATAGTCGCTATAATCATCGAGCAAGTTTCTTAAGATGAGGGAAATGCTTCCATTGCTTTTATTAAAACGAAGGTTTCTTGATAGTTTTAAATCCAGAGTGCTGTAATCATCAGTGCCGCCACGTGAATCGGTCCATTTAAATGCTTCAACATAGTAATAGGCAATACTGCCACTATAATTTTCATTGAACTGTTTGCTAGTTAAAAACGAAAAGCTATGTTGCGGCGCAGACGTTGCGATTGAAGTATTGTTACTATTCAAGTTAATGATAGCGCCGCTTGCTATTGCCCTCAGTGTCCTGTCAATACGGTAATCCAGCTCTAACTCTAAACCAGTAGTTGTACTTTCAATTTCATTTTGAAAGACTCTGACTGTGTTACCTTTGCTAGGGTCGGTAAGATCATTTGGTACGTTGTCTTGATCATTAAATGCAGTAGCGTCCTCTTGGACGGTATCGATGAAGTCATTGATATCATCATGAAACAGTCTGGCATTAAATAATAATGAAGAATTTAGGTAGTTACCAAAGTAAGCGATTTCTCGACTGATTATGCGTTCATTTGTTAGACCTAAACCTGAGTTGAGACCACCAATAAATGGCTGATCAACTAAGGTAATTATTGTAGGCGGACTTAGAAGTGTTGCTTCCTTTGTGTAGACCCTGTCAGCTTTTGCTTCAAAAATAAATGGGCTGCGTATAGCCTGGCTGATGCCTAATCGAACACTGTGTTGTTGATTAAAGCTATGCGTATAGGAGATTCGCGGTGAAATTTCAGTATCAGTAAAGTCGTTTTTTTCTACCAGAGCACCGATATTAATGATGTTACTCTGATTGATGTGCCATTCGCCATTAGCAAATGCGCGGTACTGATTGTTGGTTACATCGTCATCGGTGCCTAGGTAGAGCGGTGCTTCAACGATATCTGCCTGCGCGCTTAATCCCCAGACTATTTTAAGTGAATCAATTGGATTGAAAAAATGTGTGAGTTCTAGGTTATGACGTTCGGCTTTAATGCTGTCGTTGAAGTCGAGGTCGAATGTATCAAAGCCAGAAATGGCTATGTCATTGATTCGGTATTGATCATCTTTGTCGTTAAGGTTGTAATAATATTGCAGTTGTATAGTGTTATCCTGATTTATGGATCTTTCCCATTTGATGAACTGGAATAGACTAATATTCTCTACCGTTCGTGCTGATGGGATTAGGCCGTCATAGTTTTGATCTGTATCTTGCTTGTTTATGCCGTAGCCGCCCTGGTATGAAAGTGAGCTGTTATTGTCTATCTGGTAATCGAGGCGGTAGTCAATATTGTTACTCATCACGTCATCGGGGTAGTCAAAGCTGTTGTCGCTATTGAGGCCTGAGTCGTTATAACTCGACCCTGTGATTCGATAATCTAGCTTTCCGTTACTGCCGCCATAACGGTAGGTAAGGTCAGCTATATCATTATTGCCAATATTAGACTGTACGTACGAACCCTGATCTTCAGCGGCAGTTCGAGTGATGATGTTAATTGCTGCCTGAAAACTGTTGGAGCCGTAGGTGGCAACGTTGGGTCCGCGGGAAACCTCAATACGCTCGATGTCGTTTATATTAACCGGTACTGCTTTCCAGTTGATGCCGCCTAAGAATGGGTCATAGACAGAACGGCCATCGATTAGTACCTGCATCTGTTTGGAAAATTCATCGCTGTGACCGTGATAGGCAACGACATATTTAGGTTCTGAACCAAATTCGTTGCCGCTGTAACCCACCTGCATGCCGGGAACAAGGCGTAAGACTTCGGGGATATTTCTAGCGCCGGATGCTTCGATAGTTTCACGGTCGATAACTGTAATGCTTACCGCGGCATCAGCAATCGGTTGCTCAAGGCGGTTAGCAGAGAGAACGATGGGCATGTCGAAAAATAGCTCATCTTCTGATGCGTATGCCGATATGGAGCTAAGTGATAGCGAAAAACCGAGTAGGTAATTAATAAATCGGTAATTAATTCTTGGCATGAATTTCACAATAAGTATTATTTAGATAAAGAGGTAAGTGGGATTTAAGGTAATATATCGACACAGGTTACAGTAACATAATCAGTATCACTGATTAAAAAAAATTATAGCAAAATAATGAATGAAATGAAGTTCTTAACGCTTGCCGATACCATCGGAAACACACCTTTAGTCTGCTTGCAGCGCATGCTGCCAAACAGCTCAAATAGTATCCTGCTGAAACTGGAAGGTAATAATCCTGCCGGCTCAGTAAAAGATCGTCCTGCTCTAAACATGATTACTCAGGCGCAAAATCGTGGTGATATTAAACCAGGTGATACCCTGATTGAAGCGACCAGTGGTAACACGGGTATAGCGCTTGCTATGGCAGCGGCGGTAATGGGTTATCGAATGATATTGATCATGCCAGACAATATGAGTGAGGAGCGCCGGGCAGCGATGAAAGCATACGGCGCTGAATTAATCTCTGTGACACAAGAACAGAGTATGGAGGGCGCTCGTGACCTGGCATTGCAGATGCAGGATGACGGCAAAGGTACAGTATTGGATCAATTTAATAATCCAGACAACCCTGATTCGCATTATCTATCTACAGGGCCGGAAATCTGGCAACAGACGGGCGGTGAGGTAACGCATTTTGTCAGTGCAATGGGTACTACGGGTACCATCATGGGCGTCTCACGTTATTTAAAAGAGCAGAATCCGGCGATACAGATTGTCGGCGTGCAGCCTGAAGAAGGATCAAGAATACCGGGCATACGCCGTTGGCCTGAAGCATATATGCCCGGTATCTTTGATGCCGCCGGTGTCGATCTAACGTTGGATGTTAATCAGCAGGAAGCCGAGGAAACAACACGGTTACTGGCGGCAAAAGAAGGCTTGTTCTGTGGCGTCTCATCAGGTGGCGCTTGTGCGGCGGCATTAAAACTTAGTCAGCAGGTTGAGGATGCCATTATTGTATCGATAGTCTGTGACCGAGGTGACCGATATCTTTCTACGGGTGTTTTTCCCGGCTGATAGTGTGAAATTCACCGTTTATCTATAAAATTTTCTTAGCATTACTTTAAAGAATGTAAGAGCAAAAATTCAGAGTAAAAATATGTCCACTAAAAGAGGAAGGCGACGTAAAAAACGTTTGCCCGAAGAACTTGTTGAAGTTGAAATTACTGCCATGTCGAGCGAGGGCAGAGGTATCGCCCATGTTAATGAGCGCACCGTATTTATCGATCAGGCACTTTTGGGCGAACGTGTTTTATTCAAATATACTCGCTTGACTAGCAAAATTGCGGAGGGTGGAGCAGTAGAAGTATTGCAGGCATCGGATTTGCGCGTTGAGCCTAAGTGCGATGCTTTTAAGATGTGTGGTGGCTGTAGTCTGCAGCACATGTCATCTACTGCACAAATTGAGCTTAAGCAAGCAATGTTACTGGACCAGCTAAAGCACAACGAAGTGTCGCCTGAGTCAGTGCTGCCGCCCTTGCTAGGCCCAGAATACGGCTACCGAACTAAAGCACGGCTGGGTGTTCGCTACGTACACAAAAAAGAAAAAGTACTGGTTGGCTTTCGTGAACGTAACGCATCTTTCATCACAGAGACCACACGCTGTGAAGTTTTGCATGCTTCAGTGGGTGAGATTATTGACGACCTCGCGCAATGTATAAATCAGATGGAAGCAAAGCGTAGTATTGCGCAGATTGAAGTTGCAGTGGGTGATAACCAAACAGTATTAGTGTTTCGTCACCTGGAAGATTTGTCTGATGGTGACAGAAAAATTCTGACTGAATGCTGTGATGCACATTCGCTAGTCTGTTATCTACAGGCAGGTAAACCGGATGATCTGGAATTACTTACGCCGAAGCAGGCTGAAACACTTTACTATTATCTGCCGACACATGATGCATCTAATGGTGAGGCAGCAAAGAAAGATTTGAAAATTGAATTTCAGCCCTCTGACTTTACCCAGGTTAATCCTGAGATAAATAAACAGATGGTTCTGAATGCGATCGATTATCTTGATCTAAAAGAATCCGATGTGGTGCTGGATCTGTTCAGTGGTCTCGGCAATTTTTCACTGGCGATGGCGCGACACTGTCAGCAAGTAACAGCAGTTGAAGGCTCGTTGGTGATGGTGAAAAAAGCGCGTGACAATGCAGTGTTAAATGATGTCAATAATGCTGAATTTATTTTTGCAGATTTATACAGTGATGAAATTTTATCTGCACCTTGGTTAAAGAAGAAATACGATAAAATTTTATTGGATCCACCTCGCTCAGGTGCGGCAGAAATATTACCAGCATTGAAAAAAATGCAGGCTTCAAGAATTGTTTATGTCTCCTGCCATCCAGCGACTCTGGCACGCGATGCTGCTGTACTGGTTAACGATTTAGGTTATAAGTTAAAGCAGGCGGGCATAATGAATATGTTTCCACATACCGGGCATGTTGAATCGATTGCGGTATTTGAAAGGTAAAGGTTTGTTTTGTTGTAGTTAGGTAACAATATAAGCCTTATTGTCGAAAATGCTTACAAAAAATTACTTGTAAATTCAATCTAAAAATAACTCTCGTTGTATATCTAAACCTGGCGCGTGCAGAATGGTTTTACGGACGTAGAAAGAAAACTGTTTGCGCTATTCTGGACGGACTTGAGATTGATGAACAACACATCGGTCTGTTGCAGATTCATGAAGACCTTGGTGTGCGCGCTCATCAGCCTATTCCTTTCTTGAGTCGTACAAACAAACTGAATGCATGGGTTGGCATGTTGTTGCGCAAGTAAGATAGCCTCTGGGATGGTAATTATCCGTTCCGGTTCTAATATTAACTTTGCCCTGCTTATATTTTAACTCTAAATTTTAAACATAAAATATAGATACAAATTTTAGATATTAATTTTAGATATAAATTTTAGATATAAAGCAATCAACAAAAATATTAGACAAACTGTCTCAGTATAAACCTGAAGCGTTTCAGGTAATCAGCTCAGCAAGAACCCCATCTTTACGCCGGCAACTTCAATCACGTCACCATCGGCTAACGGGTGTTGTTTACCAATCTCGGTGTCATTGACCAGTGGCATCTTTTTATCTTTTCCTGCATCAACTACGATAAGGAAATAACCTTTAGGTCGGCGTGTGATGGCCGCTACTTGAACGCCGGGTCTGCCTAGCGTGGTTAATATCTTCGTCAGCTGTAATTCTTTACCTGTATTGGCGCCAGACATGAGTTTAAGTTTTGCTGGTCCAGGACCGCTTGTTGAGGTGCCAGCAGAGGCGAGGTCAGCAGCAATTTTGCCAATAGATTTTTCTAGGTCTTTGTCGGCTTCTTCGGTTACCGGCATGCCCTTGGCATCCGGACGTATAATCATGGTTTTTTCGAATTCACTCTCGCCATCGTCAGCGTTGGCATTTTCATACTTAAGCTCGTGTTTGCCTATGACGATGCTGTCACCATTTTGCAGAGCATGTTTGGTGATTTTGCTGCCGGCTATAAAGGTACCATTGGTGCTTCCCAGATCTTCGATGAACGAATCATTTAAGATGGTAAGAATTTTCGCGTGATTACCACTGACGGCAAGATTGTCGATATGGATGTCGTTATCAGGTTTGCGCCCGATAGTTAGAATCTCTTTATCAAGTTCGAATTCTTTTACAAAGTCGCCGTTAAAGCTGAGTACTAGTTTAGCCATGGTGATTCCTTACAATACATTTTGTATGTATTTTTTATTATAAATGTTTCTATATTAAGAGAATATGTCAAAAAAACGAGAAAACAAGCTATTTTTAGCTGGAAATGATTTTATTGGTTTAATGAGTAGGGCAGATATATTGTCTTTTCCGCCATGTTCATTGGCCAATCGAATGATTTCCGTCGCTGCTTTTTCCAGATCATCATAATTATCAAGCATTGCTGTCTTGATAAGATGATCTTCTATCATATCGGTAACACCATCGGAACATAACAGATAGATATCATCAACCATTGCAATATCTTCCTGGATATCGATAACGACGGATGCATCTATACCAATTGCCCGGGTGACCAGGTTTTTATTTAATGAGTTTCTTGCCTGTTCGGGCGTGTAGAAGCCACGGTCAATCAGCTCCTGCATCAGACTGTGGTCACGTGTCACTTGTTCTAGCTCCATGTCACGCAGACGGTACAACCTTGAGTCGCCAACATGTGCAACAGTAAAGCGGTTATCGTAAAACAATGTTACGACGACAGTAGTGCCCATGCCGCGATACTGTGAATTTGCTTCCGAAGAATCGTGTACATTTTTATTTGCAAGGGTAACGGCTTCGTGAATCAGCAGGCTTTCAACGCTATAACCGGTTTCTTCATCAGTATCCCCGGTTTTAAGCTTTTTGAGTTTTTCAGAGACGGTATCCAGTACCGTGCTAACGGTAATTGCGCTAGCCATTTCACCGCCACGATGACCACCCATACCGTCAGCGAGAACAGCAAGACCGATACTTTCCTCACAGCCGATGGCGTCCTCGTTATGATCGCGAACCGAGCCAACGTCTGTTTTCCCGTGCAGAAGTAGTTTTCCTTTTAGACTCATGTTTTAGCCCTTGTTTTCTGCTGCCATGATTTTCAGACATTTGTTGATATCTTCAACCATTTCTTTACCGCGCTGGTAACGTTTTTCGACGTCTTTTTCCATTGCGCGATTGATGATAACAGTGACGCAGCGTGGTAGCTCAGGATTAATGGTTTCTGGGCTTTGGTGCGCTTCGTTGGCAATTTTGTACATCAATGAGGCCATTGAATCGCCAGTGAAAGGCAGTTTACCGGTAACCATCTGGTAGAGCATGACACCGAGCGAAAAGATGTCTGACTGACCGGTAACTTTTTGTCCGGCTAATTGTTCTGGTGACATGTAGGAAGGTGTACCTAAAACCATGCCTGTTTTTGTTTTGCTGGAGTCGGTGATGCGTGCAATACCAAAATCAGTAATTTTACATTCATCGGTTTCAGGGTCCCACATGATGTTTGCGGGTTTGATATCACGATGAACTACGTTGTTCTGGCTGGCATAATCGATACCATCGGCAGAGCGCTGGATAATAGATAGCACCTGTTTCAATGGCAGTATGGTATCGGGTTTTATATATTTGCTTAGATCAGTTCCTTTCAGGTATTCCATGGCGATGTAGGCGAGGTCGTGTTCTTCACCGGCATCAAAGATAGTAACGATGTTTGGATGATTCAGACGACCAGCAGTTTCAGCTTCACGGAAGAATCGCTCTTTAACCTCGTCCAGTTCGTCATCTTCAAACTCTTGCGACAAGGCCATGGTTTTGATTGCAACGACACGTGAAATTTTAGGGTCTTTACCCAGATAAACAGCGCCCATGGCGCCTTTACCCAGTTCGCGTTCCACTTCGTAACGGCCAAGCATTGGTTTTTCAACACCGCCACCTTCTATTATTAGGGTGCCGCCAGGTGAGGAGCCGCCACCACCGCCAAGAATAACGGTTTCTTCTAGCGACTGGGCACGGTTAGAGCGCGTCTTGATATCACGGAATTTGTCATCGAACTCAGTCATGCAGTCGTACACTGATTTGGCTTTGTTGAACTGGCGTTTGCGCTCAAAATCCAGTGCCAAATTATAGAATAATTCCATTACAGATTTATCCATTGGCAGCTTGCGGAATTTTTCAAACGCCATATCCAGTTGTCCCTGTCCTTGCAGCGACAGACCCAGCATGCGGTTGCTTTCGGCAGATTCAATATCAAGTCTCGCTTTGCCTTTCTCAGACATAAAGAAGCGTTTAGTGGTTAATAGTATGTGCCCACCTGCGAGTAGCAGGGCAGGCATCATCAGCTGTAGCCACATGCCTTGCGTAGTCATCATAATGTAGTGAATGATAAATAAGGCGAATAAAGTGATACCGGTGATAGCAAAACCGACAACAGCATTTAGTTTTGGCAGTAGCAGCATGAGATACAGCGCAACTAAAAGAAAGGCGCCTATTCGAGCATAAAAGCCCCACTCAGGCTCAACGAAAAAATCTTCGTTAAGAATACTTGAGACGGAATGCGCCAGTGTCACCACGGGTGACATAGTCGGGTCGATTGGTGTCACAAAAGTATCACCAACACCCAGAGCGGTTGCACCAATCAGGACAATTTTGTCTTTGTACTTATCAGCAGGAATCTTGCCTTGCAGTACATCAAAGAATGAGTCGATAGGAAAGGCGCTTTTAAAATCTTCATCGTGGTAGAAGAAGGTGTTCATTAACGAGTAACCATCTGTTTTGATGTTCAGGCGCCCTAGCTGCACATCTGAACCAACAGTAATCTGAATGTCATTAATGTCCAGATTTAAACCTTTCGCTGCTAACATCAACGCCATTGACGGGTAGAGGTCACCATAATAATCGATAATAAGCGGTTCGGTGCGAATGCCGCCATCAACATCGGGCAGTGCGACTAAAGCACCAATAGCATTCGCCTGTTCACCCAGGATAGCTATCGGCAGGTAAGCATCACTCATCGGTAGCGGCTGGAAACCTTCCGGGTTAGTAATAGAGTTATCTATAATATTGTCTTCGAGTAATCGGTTCTGGGTTACATAGTCTGGAAATGGATTATCCGGCTCACCAAAAGGTGTGCCTGGTACGTAGGGCATATTGAACACGACATTGCCGGCATTTTGCATGCTCTGGGCAAGTATATTGTCTGTATCCAGAATGGTCTCAGCTGAGTTTATGTACTCCATGTATGCGGCTAGCTCTTCAGCAACCTGATTGCGTAAGGGAGACGCTTCCAGTGTGTCAGCAATATTATCAACGGCAGTTTTGCCATTAGCATCACGTTTGTCTTTGACCAGTTCACGGCTGCTTTCAATAACTTCGGCAAGTTCTTCAACATAGCCTGGCACGCCAGAGATGCTGCTTTCTTCAAAGGCTTGTCTTAGTTCACGAAGAAAATGCAGGCCGGGATCAAGTTGAGGTTCTGAAAAAAATACGGTTTGACCAACGGCTTTGGCGCCACCTTCGGCGAGGATGTCATGCATCTGTGCGTGAATATCACGAGACCAGGGCCAGCGACCTATGTTGGCAATACTTTGGTCATCGATTGCGATGATGGCTATCTTGTCACTTGCGAATCGATTCGATGATTTGACACCGAAATCGTATGCGTTTCGTTCCATGCTGGCGATAAAGTCAGAGCCAGAAAGTGTCAGAAAAATAAATGTAATGATAAGACCGGTAAACCAGTCACTTTTTAAAACTCCGCTCTTCATTATTGAGCCCCTTTGGTTTTATTTTTATTGTGTGACCAAGGCAAAAAATGAATTTGACTTGAGCTTATAGTTTTTTGTTTATAGTTATTTAGCAGGAATTTAAACTTGTATATTAATGGGCTTAAAGTCCGGATAAAATGATTTTAGTCTTTAAAATCACATTACTTATCAATACTAGTAAAAATTAATAATAAAAACAATCAGTTTAGGGAAATGAAAAGCGGTAAGTTCCAAGTTTTATGACAATTACTTGTAACTTACCGCAGTCGATAGAGAGAAGGTGCTGCTTATTTTGGAGGTAGGTTGTCCTATCTCGGTGTGACAGGAAACAGCTGAGTGCTGATGACTTGCGCAACGGTGGCACCAAGACGTTCAGCAAATCGCTCCAGAATGTCTGCCTTAACGGTGTAGTTGACGATAGTTTCTTCGCCGATGACTTCACGTGCCACATGACTGGAACTAGCCAGCTCATCGATCAGGCCGATGTTTACGGCGGCTTCACCCGTCCAGATCAAACCGCTAAACAGACCTTCTACTGAGGTATCCAGCCGTTCACCGCGACCATCTTTGACGGCAGTGATGAACTGCTGATGAATTTCGCCGAGCATGGCTTGCATATGTTCTTTAGTCTGTTCGTTTTCTGGCAGGAATGGGTCAAGTAATGCTTTGTTTTCACCGGCGGTTAGTGTACGGCGTTCAATACCGAGTTTGTTCATGGCGTCGACAAAGCCAAAATTATCCATACGTACACCAATAGAGCCAACGATACTAGCTTTGTCAGCGTATATCTTGTCGGCAGCGGAGGCGATGTAATAACCACCTGATGCGCAGATATCAGTGATGACTGCATACAGCGGTGTATCAGGGTTGTCTTTGCGTAAACGAATAATCTCGTCGTAGATGTAACCAGATTGTACCGGTGAACCACCCGGGCTATTAATTCTTAAAATAACACCAGCGCTGTTTTCATTTTCAAAAGCTTCGCGCAGTGCGGTAACGATACTGTCTGCACTGGCTTCAGTTTCATCAGAGATAACACCGTTTAATTCGACCAGTGCGGTGTGTTTTTCATCAAGTTCAATTTGTGTGATGCTGGCACTGCCGTACATATAGATGATGCCGCCAATGTAGGCGAAAGTTAAAGCTTTAAAAAATATGCCCCAGCGCCGTGCTCGTCGTTGTTCACGTAAGCTGGATTCAGCGAGTTGCGTAACAACTTCTCTTTCCCAGGAAGTGTTGTCGTTCATAATATTTTCCTACTGTTGGTTACAACTAATATTGTAATGATGTGATTTGAGATATAAAGCTTCTGTCTGTTTGCTGGTATTGCCGTCATGAGTAATTATGACTCAGAAAGGTAGATAATTCCGTGATATCCGTTAAACAGGCTAAAGGTTTGTGTTTGTTTAATGTGGTCTCGTCATGTACGCCGTGTGTGACGCCGATACTATTGATGTTGGCATTGCTGGCCATTTTCAGGTCATGTTCACTATCGCCGATCATTAGTGTCTGTGAGGCTGAAAAGTTCAGTTCCTGCAGTATTTCATGCAGCATTTCGGGGTGCGGTTTTGATTTGTTTTCACCGGCGCAGCGAGTGGTGACAAAATGATGCGCCAGATTGTGCTCATTTATCGACTGCTCTAAACCGGCGCGGCTTTTACCGGTGGATATCGCCAAGGTGTAACCATCTTTGCGTAGCTGGTTTAACAAATCGTTAACACCGTTAAATAAAGGTGCGGGTACGGCGTTATCGTACATATAGTGCTGACGGTAAGCGTCAGCAATTTCATTTAATTCACCCAGATTCTGTTTTGCGTCGAGTTCGGGGTGCAGTTTTCCGATGGCCTCCATCAGGCCAAGGCCGATAACATCTCTTGCCTGTTCTGCACTGAGGTTTATGTCGACAGTTTTTTTGCTGGCAAATTGTAAGCTGGTCACTATACGCTCGATGGAATCGACCAGTGTGCCGTCCCAGTCGAAGACGAGAAGAGGGAAGTGTTTCATTATTGCTTCTTTATATAATGTAGTGGTTATTTAGTAATAGTTATTTAAAGCGCTTATGCGCGCAGTTTTTGTAATAACTGCTCGAGGTCATCACTCAATGGTGCTTGTATTGTAATGGGGTCTGCCAGCGGTAAATACAACTGCTGGGCATGAAGAAAAAGCCGCTTTAGACCCATATGCCGATATTGCCGGTTTGCTTCTTTGTTGCTGTATTTGCTGTCGCCCAGAATGCAATGGCCGGCATGTTGCGCGTGAACACGTATCTGATGTGTGCGCCCAGTATCAATGGTAATTTTCATGAGAGTGCAGGGTGTGCAATTATCGGGGGTAAAAATTTCTAAAGGTTCAAAATGGCTGATGGCTCTATCGCCTGTTTTATCAGCCTGCATTAGATGCTCGCCGCCACGTTTGATTTTAGAAATGCCGATATCAATGGTTTTAGTGCCTTGATCCCAGGCGCCATCAACGAGTGCCAGATAGGTTTTTTCCATGTGCACGAGGGTTTCGTGGCGTAACATTTCGTGCAATTTAGCCAGTACCTGACGATTTTTAGCTAGCAATAGACAACCGCTGGTTTCACGATCAAGTCGGTGCACCAGCTCCAGTGGTTGCTCAGGGTCTATCTGTCTAAATGCCTCGATAACACCAAAATTCAGGCCACTGCCTTTATGTACGGCGATACCAGAGGGTTTGTTGATGGCGATAATGTCGTTATTTTCAAAAATAATGCATTGTTTGAGCATCTGCACAACGGAATCAGGAATCTGGCTATTGCCACTTTCGCTGATGCGTACTGGCGGTATACGCAGGGTATCGCCTGACTGCAATTTATAATGCTGTTTTATTCTGCCGCTATTAATGCGTACCTGACCACTGCGTAATAAGCGGTAAATGTGACTCTTAGGAACACCTTTTAAGTGTTTTACTAAAAAATTATCGATACGTTGACCGGCCTGTGCCTCACTTATATTGACTGTGTTGACTTTATTTTTGTCTATTTGCATATATATTTAGTGTGTAGGTGGGCTGGTATTTAATTTGGTTGTTTTTTTGATTAATTCTGGCTGCTTATCGGCGATAAAAGACAATTGACTTATTTTAGTTGACCAAAGGCTCGCATTTTGACAGACTTGTAGGGTCAGATGCCAGCAAAGATTATCTTTATAAGCTGTTGCATTTGCTAGGATTTATGCCAGAAAGAAAAATAACAGGCGCAAATAAAGGATTATACACTTGATAAACGGTTATCAAGAAAGCGAGCTTTGTAGATTATATCTACATTATCGCCGAAATAGTTACCTCTTGCCTGCATTTTGAGAGAAGTGCATTATTAAAAAAGGTCACAGGTGAATAATAATTTTATGTGCCTGCTACTGTCGTTTTATTTTATAGAAACGTTGTGGCAGGGATAGATTAACCAGTAAGAAATAGACAACAACAAACATTCAATTAATGATTTTCCCACTTTATAACACTGATAAAGCCGTTACTCTGCCAGAGTCAGCATTTTTAGGGCCACTGTTTTTAACATGGCTGATGCTGAGTTGTTTCTGTGCATTGCAGTACGCTGGACGCTCTATTACAGGTCGTTCTATAGCAGGCCGTTCGATTAAGAACGCTTTGCCTGAAAGCTTTATGGGTGCATTTAATGTGGGACTAAAAACAGGTTTAACTGCAAATGAAAAGAATACTTATCAATGCGGTCCAGAAAGAGGAAGTACGCGTGGCCATGGTAGATGGTCAGCAACTTTACGATCTGGACGTGGAAGTCCCATCACGGGAACAGAAAAAATCCAACGTTTACAAAGGTAAAATTACCCGCGTAGAACCAAGCTTAGAAGCTTGTTTTGTTGATTATGGCGCTGAGCGTCATGGATTTTTACCCTTTAAAGAAGTGTCGCGCATGTACTTCACCGAGGAAGCGCAACAATCATCCGGTCGCCCCGATATCCGCACCGCCATCAAAGAAGGCCAGGAAATTGTTATCCAGGTTGAAAAAGAGGAGCGTGGCAATAAAGGTGCTGCATTAACAACATTTATTAGTCTGGCAGGGCGCTACCTAGTGCTTATGCCCAACAACCCGCGTGCTGGCGGTGTCTCCCGTCGTATCGAAGGTGAAGATCGTAGCCTTATCCGTGAAGCTTTAAGTCAGCTGGAAGTGCCAAATGGCATGGGGTTAATCGTGCGCACTGCAGGTGTAGGCCGTAATTCAGAAGAATTACAGTGGGACCTGAATTATCTGTTGCAGCTGTGGACTGCATTTGAAAAAGCCGCCGCTGAGAGACCTTCGCCATTTTTGATCTATCAGGAAAGTGATGTAACAACCCGTGCCTTAAGGGATTATTTTAGAAGTGATATAACAGAAGTGCTAATCGATTCAAAAGATGTCTATGATTCAGCAATCGACTTCGTTTCACAGGTTATGCCGAACAGCATACAAAAAATAAAATACTATGATGATACGGTTCCATTATTTAACCGTTTTCAGGTGGAGAATCAGATTGAGTCGGCGTATCGCCGCGAAGTGACGCTACCTTCGGGTGGTGCAATCGTTATCGATCACACGGAAGCCTTAATCTCTATCGATATTAACTCGGCGCGAGCAACAAAAGGCAGTGATATCGAAGAGACAGCAACCAATACTAATCTGGAAGCGGCCGATGAAGTGGCGCGCCAGCTACGCTTGCGTGACCTAGGTGGTTTGGTGGTGATTGATTTCATCGATATGATGAATAATCGCAATCAGCGTGCTGTTGAAAATAGACTCAATGAAGCGGTGCAAAATGACCGTGCTCGGGTACAGGTAGGTCGTATTTCACGATTCGGTCTGCTTGAGATGTCACGCCAGCGTCTAAAACCTTCTCTAGGTGAGTCAACACAGATAGTTTGTCCCCGTTGTACCGGGCAAGGAACGATACGTACCGTTGAATCATTATCACTGTCTCTGGTACGTATACTGGAAGAAGAGGCATTGAAAGCAGGAACTGCACGTGTAGATATTCAAGTACCTATTGATGTCGCGACCTATATGCTGAACGAGAAACGTAAAGTAATTCATGATATTGAAAAGCTAAGCGGTGTTCATGTTTTGATTGTGGCTAACCCGACATTGGAAACGCCGCAATACAAGGTTGATCGTGTTCGTAAGGCTGATTACGATGAAAATGACGAAACTGCCAGCTACCAACGTGCTGACATTGATAGTGAATACAATGTCGATGTAACACAGGAAAAACCCATACAGTTAGAAAAAGCGGCGGTATCATCAATATCGCCGGGCAAGCGTCCTGCAGCAAAACCTGCAGCAAAACCTGCAGCAAAATCAGCAGCAAAATCAGCAGCAAAATCAGCAGAAGTTGCTGCAGAGAAAACCGCTAGTAAAGGTTTGTTTAGCAAGATCGTTTCTATGTTCAGCAGTGAAGAAGAGGTCGAAGAGGAGAAGCCTGCAACAAAACAAAGTGCAGGTAGAAGTCGTAACCAGCGCTCTGGTCAGCGAAATAACCAGAATCGTAACCGTAATCGCAATCGAAATCGTAACCGCAAACCAGCAAATAAATCCGACAATAAGCAGGAAGAAGCTGGACGTAACAACGCGAAATCGGCAGGTAATAAGCCGCAAGCTAACAAGTCAGCCAGTAAGTCATCAAACCAGCCATCAAGCAAGAGCAAGCAGGCTGACGAGGCAACTGAACAGTCGAAGGAAGGTGCTAAGTCGGGTAATCAGCAGAACCGTAATCGCAACCGTAACCGCAATAGAAATCGCACAAAGGATAATGAGCGTAAAGACGGGCAGGCTGGCGAGCAGAAAAATGATGCTGGTACGCAGCAAAATGTAAGTGCCCAGGACCCTACAAACAAGGACTCTACAAACCAGGGCTCTACCAATCAGGGCTCTGCTAATAAGGAATCTGCTAATAAGGGTTCGTCGAATAAAGACTCTGCTGATAAAGCGCCCGTTAATAAGGCGCCTGTTAGCAAACCAGCAGCACAGTCTAAACCACAAGAGAGTAAATCTACGCGCTCTGATAATACGAGCTCAGATAATGCCAGTTCAGGGGTAAAGAAAGCGCCTGTTGCCAGTAAACCGGCCGAAAGCAAGCCGGCTGAAAGCCAATCAGCTGAGAGAAAACCAGCGCCAAAAGAGAAATCCTCAGCGGATGTTCAGCCACAATCAAATGAAAATAGACCGGCCACTTCTGTTATCGATAAGTAGCTTGTCGTAATCCAGTAATTAAAGCATTCTTTAGCGTTATCAGTGAGTTGTTGATATACAGTGATACCGCTAGTTTGCTATGATTGCGCCAATTTCCACATTAATACACACCTTTTACAGGGTGTTGCTTGACCAGGAGTTTGAATGTTTTCCAAAGATACAAAGATTGACGGTTATGACGAAGCGTTATGGGCAGCGATGCAGCATGAATACCAGCGTCAGGAAGAACATATAGAACTAATCGCTTCTGAAAATTATGCCAGTCAACGTGTTATGCAGGCGCAGGGATCGGTATTAACCAACAAATATGCTGAAGGCTATCCAGCGCGTCGTTATTACGGCGGTTGTGAGAATGTCGATGTAGCAGAGCAGCTGGCAATTGATCGAGTGAAAGAATTATTTGGCGCGGGTTATGCCAACGTGCAACCGCATTCAGGTTCACAGGCAAATGCGGCGGTTTATATGGCGTTATGTAAGCCGGGTGATACTGTCTTAGGTATGTCATTGGCGGATGGTGGTCACTTAACACATGGTTCGCATGTAAGTTTTTCTGGAAAAATATACAACGCAGTTCAGTACGGTTTGAACAATGAAACCGGCATTGTCGATTATGACGAGATTCAACGACTGGCTGATGAGCACAAACCCAAAATGATCGTGGCCGGCTTTTCTGCTTATTCGCGGATAATGGATTGGGATCGTTTTCGTACAATTGCTGATTCGTGCGGTGCTTATCTTTTTGTTGATATGGCGCACGTTGCCGGTTTGATTGCGGCAGGGTTATATCCAAACCCTGTTGGTGTTGCTGATGTGGTCACATCAACTACACATAAGACACTTCGTGGTCCACGCGGCGGTATCATCTTGGCGGGTGAAACTTCATTGATGAACAATAAAGATATTGCTAAAAAATTAAACTCAGCTATTTTCCCTGGCACACAGGGTGGTCCTTTAATGCATGTTATTGCGGCGAAGGCGGTATCGTTCAAAGAAGCACAAGAGCCAGCGTTTGCCGTGTACCAGAAGCAGGTCATCGTCAACGCTCAAGCAATGGCAAAGGTTGTTTTGGATAGAGGTTATAAAGTGGTTTCAGGTGGCACAGATAATCACCTGTTTCTGTGGGATCTCACGACTAAGAGTTTAACCGGTAAAGTCGTTGAAGCGGAGCTGGGTAAAGCGCATATCACAGTGAATAAAAACGCGGTGCCAAATGACCCGCAATCACCGTTTGTGACCAGTGGTATCCGTGTTGGTACGCCGGCAATGACCACACGCGGATTTAACGAACAGGATGCAACAGATCTTGCTACCTGGATGTGCGACATCATCGATAGTATTGCCGATGATATAGCGGATACATCGATTGTCGACAGCGTTCGTGAAAAGGTGACGGCAATCTGTGCGCGTTTACCGGTCTACGAAAAGTAATAATTTAATATGTATTGTCCATTCTGCTCAATGCCTGATACTCGCGTAATAGATTCGCGATTGTCCAGTGACGGTGATCAGGTTCGCCGTCGCCGTGAGTGTGTTTCATGCAATGAGCGTTTTACCACGTACGAAAGTGCAGAGTTAAATATGCCTCGTATCGTGAAACAGGATGGCAGTCGTATGCCGTTTAAAGAAGAAAAGTTGGCTTCGGGTGTAATGCGCGCTTTGGAGAAACGCCCGGTAAGTACCGAACAGATCGATGATGCGCTTAACCGGATAAAGCACCAGCTATTGGCGGCAGGTGAGCGCGAAATTAGCTCAGGCATAATAGGTAATTTGGTAATGGAAGAGTTGCTGGCACTGGATCAGGTTGCCTATATTCGTTTTGCCTCGGTTTATCTGGACTTTAGTGACGTCAATGCATTTCGTGATGCCATAGAAAAAATTGAGAAAACGAAAGCAAGTAAAAAGAGTCGTTAGCGGCTAATCGGCACCGATGACAAAAGCGATGAATAATCACGTCGAATTTATGCAGTGTGCGATTAGGCTGGCTAAGAAAGGTTTATATAGCACTGATCCAAACCCCTGTGTTGGTTGCGTTATCGTTAAGAACGGTGAAATTGTTGGCGAAGGCTGGCACCAGCAAGCCGGTGAAGGTCATGCCGAAGTTAATGCGCTAAAGCAGGCCGGTAGTAATGCCGAAGGCGCGACGGTATATGTCACACTGGAGCCGTGTAGTCATACCGGAAAAACACCGCCGTGCGCAGATGCGCTAATAGCGGCTGGTGTAAAAAAAGTTTTTATAGCGATGATGGATCCTAACCCACTGGTTGCTGGCAGTGGCT
This sequence comes from Gammaproteobacteria bacterium, assembly GCA_030595325.1. Classification (GTDB taxonomy): domain Bacteria; phylum Pseudomonadota; class Gammaproteobacteria; order SZUA-229; family SZUA-229. Next base: position 63,277 of record JAUVDN010000002.1, read on the forward strand.
TGAAAAAGCTACAGGATGCCCATATAGAAACCGACAGTGGATTGCTTGAAATTCAGGCGCGAGAATTAAATCCGGGTTTTGTGAAACGGATGGAATCTGGGCGACCTTACGTACGTGTTAAAATGGCAATGAGCCTGGATGGCCGCACCGCGATGGCATCAGGTGAAAGTCAATGGATTAGCAGCGATGCCTCGCGACAAGATGTGCAGCGAATGCGAGCTCAAAGCTCAGCGATTTTGACCGGGATAGACACGGTACTGGCAGATGACCCGTCGATGAATGTTAGATTGACCGCTGAAGAGCTGGGTATTGAGTCAATTACTAAACTAGTCAGGCAGCCAAAACGTATCGTGCTTGATAGTCAGTTAAGGATGCCTGCTGCAGCAAAGATATTCTCAGTTGATGGTGACTGCATTGTATATACCACGGTAAATGTGGATAACAAAGATAGTCGCCCGTATACAATTGAAAGTATTGCATCAGCAGATGGACATGTGGATCTTCATGCGTTGATGAAGGATTTGGCAGATAAAGAAATTAATCTGCTTCATGTGGAAGCAGGTTCGGTCTTATGTGGTGCTCTTTTAAAAAATGACCTCATTGATGAAATCATTATCTACATGGCGCCACATATTATGGGTGATAATGCGAAAGGATTGTTCCACTTGCCCGGATTGGAAAAGATGAAGGATAGGGTTTCGCTTAACATCAAAGATGTGCGATCTATCGGTAAAGATCTTCGAATCTCTGCGCTTTTAGAGTAGATTAATTAAAGCAGATTAATTAAAGCGGATTAATTAGAGCAGTGTAAATAGAACAGAGCAAACAGAACAGAGCAAACAGAACAGAGAAAACAGAACGATATGTGACTTGAAGCAAAAGTCACATTATTGAAATCAAGAGGTTATTAATGTCTACGGTTGTTGTTGTAAAAAAATCTGGCAAGGTTTGTATCGCTGCAGATAGTCTAACTAGTTTTGGCGATTTAAAGTTGAGTTCTTCTTATGATGCTGCTCACGATAAAATTCTGTGTCATGATGAGAATCATCTTGGTATCGTCGGTAGTGCTGCGCATCAGCTGGTGATGGAAAGTGTTTTCTCCAGTAAGAAAATTATCGATAAAAAAGTTGAAATAGATTTTTCATCGCGTCTGTCTATCTTTGAAACCTTTAGAGCGTTACACCCTATACTGAAAGAAAAATATTTTTTGAATGCCAAAGATGAGGATGATGATCCTTACGAGTCAACACAAATAGATGCGTTGATTGCGAACCCCTTTGGTATTTTTGGCGTGCACTCTTTACGAGAAGTCACCGAGTATAAAAAGTTCTGGGCTATCGGTTCCGGCACAGAGTATGCACTGGGTGCTATGTTTGCAGTTTATGATAAGGCTACGGCAAAAGAGATTGCACATGCAGGTGTTGCAGCAGGCGCAGAATTTAATAACGCATCATCACTACCGATTTCTAGTTATGTGATTGACTTGCAGCAACTGAAATCTGTTTCAAAATAATTAAGTCAAAGTAATTAGGACGAAGTATTTAAGAACAATGTTTACCGGAATTATTGAAGCTATTGGCCGTATAAACAATATCGAACCCGTTGGCGGTGACATGCGTCTGAATGTTGATGCGGGCTCGCTTGATATGACGGATGTACAGCTTGGTGATAGCATTGCAGTGAATGGTGTCTGTCTGACGGCAGTCGAATTTGATAAGAGTCATTTCATTGCTGATGTATCAAATGAAACGATTACACTGACCAGTTTAAAAAGCCTTTCTGCTGGCAGTGAAGTGAATTTAGAAAAGGCATTGCTGCCAACGACACGATTAGGTGGGCACTTAGTCAGTGGGCATGTTGATGGCTTAGGTGAGATTGTTTCAATTAAGGAAGAGTCGCGCTCTATACAGTTCATCATAAAGGCGCCTGATGAGCTTAAGCATTACATTGCAATGAAAGGTTCGATTTGTATAGACGGAACCAGTTTGACGGTAAACAGTATTACTGATGCAAGCTTTGAAATAAACATTGTTCCGCATACCCAGCAACGAACAATTATTAAAAATTATAAACCAGGTACTAAAGTAAATCTTGAAGTAGATTTGATTGCTCGCTACCTGGAAAGATTGCTAACTAAGAAAGAAGTGGCAACAACGAGCGGTATTACACTTGAAAGCCTGGCCGATGCAGGGTTTGTAAAATAAAGTTGTAAAGCAACTTTGTGAAATGGCTTTGTACTATAAAGCTGCCGCGAAATTAGTGACTAAGATTTAAGCGAAAATTAAGTAAAAATATTTATTATGAAGCTGAATACAACAGAAGAAATTATAGAAGATCTGCGCCAGGGTAAGATGGTAGTCATTATGGACGACGAAGATCGCGAGAATGAAGGCGATCTTCTCATGTCGGCTGTAGATGTAACGGCGGATGATGTTAACTTCATGGCACGCTATGGTCGCGGTTTAATCTGTTTGACTCTAACGCAGCAACGTTGTCAGCAGTTAAATCTACCGTTGATGATACATGGTACTGATGTAATCGAGAGTACTAACTTCACCATGTCTATCGAAGCGGCAGAGGGCGTTACTACGGGAATCTCAGCGGCTGACCGGGCTGTTACTATTGCGGCGGCTGTTAAATCAGATGCCTCGCCAAAGGATATTGTGCAGCCGGGGCATATCTTTCCATTAATGGCGCAACCGGGTGGTGTTTTAACGCGAGCCGGCCATACCGAGGCAGGTTGTGATCTGGCTATGCTGGCAGGGTCTGATCCTAGTGCGATGATCGTCGAAATTCTTAATGAAGACGGCACCATGGCGCGCCGCCCAGATTTGGAAACTTTTGCAGAAGAGCACAATTTAAAAATTGGTACTATCGAAGACTTGATTAGCTACCGTCTGAAAAATGAAAAGACAGTTGAACGTGTATCAGAATGTGATTTCCCATCAGACTACGGTGATTTCAAATTGATTGCTTATCAAAATAGTCTGGACGCATTGACTCACTACGCGTTACTGAAAGCAGATAAAAGCATCGATTCGACACAGCCAGTCGATGTACGCGTTCACATGAAAAATGTTTTAACAGATGCCTTGGGTTCCGTAGGTTCTAAATCGTGGCCATTACAGGCGGCACTAAAACAAGTCGCTGAGTCTGATCAAGGTGTTGTTGTATTATTGAGTTTGCCTGATGAGGATGCATCTATACTACAGTGGATGTCTGAGGCATCAGGTGCTAATGCAGATGTGGTTAAGGTTAAGCAACCAAGAGATTTGAGAACAGATGGTGTTGGCGCGCAGATTCTTATGGATCTGGGTGTTAAAAAAATGAGACTGATGACAGCGCCAAAAGTAATTCATGGCTTAGCTGGTTTTGGTCTGGAAGTTGTCGATTACATTTCCGGCAGCAGCAAGTGATTTGCAACAAGTAATCTACAAAAAATAATTTTGAAAATTTGTGAGAAGAACAATGAGCGAAAGTAAAATAATTGAAGGTAGCCTGCAATATAAAGAAGGCCGGTTTGCAATCGTTGTTGCAAGGTTTAATGGTTATATCGTCGAAAGCTTGCTTGATGGCGCAATGGATGTTTTAGTGCGACACGGTGTAGCTCCGTCAGATATTACCGTCGTACGAGTGCCAGGAGCTTTTGAACTGCCGGTTACCGTTCAAGCATTGGCGCAGTCTGGTGACTACAGTGCAATCATTGCATTAGGTGCTGTTATACGTGGATCAACACCACACTTTGATATCGTCGCAAATGAGTCAGCAAAAGGTTTGTCTGCAATAGCATTAGACCATGGCATGCCTATCATTAATGGTATCTTAACAACAGAAAATATTGAACAAACTATCGAGCGCGCCGGCACAAAAGCAGGCAATAAAGGTGCTGAAGCAGCTTTATCGGCTATCGAAATGGTTAATGTCTTTAAACAGTTAAGTTAATAGCCTGGATTGTTATGTCTGCTTCTGAATCAAATTCACCACCTGTTAAAAGTACCGCCAAGGCGAGAGGCAAGTCGCGTCGTCTTGCTATGCAGGCAATTTACCAATGGCAGATGACAGGCGATAGTATTACGGATATCAAAAAGCAGTTCTTTGAAGAAAATAATATGTTGGCGGTTAGTTCAAAAATTGATTTAGCATTTTTCTCTGAATCAGTTAGTGGCGTAGCATCATCGATCAGTGAGATTGATCCGTATCTTGAAAAAAATATGACCAGATCGGTAGAGTCTGTTGATCCTGTAGAACGTGCGGTTCTGCGTTTAGCTGTTTATGAACTTATTAATCGTTTTGATGTGCCATACAAAGTGGTTTTGAACGAGGCTGTTAACATTACAAAAGAGTTCTGCGCAGAGAAGAGTCATACCTTTGTTAATGCAGTATTAGATAAGGTGGCGAAAGAGATTCGTCATATAGAAGTTAAAGCTACTGAGTCAAAATAGTACACTGTTGTCGCTTCATTCTTTTTTATGAATAACGAATTCGATATTATAAAAAAGTATTTCACTTTCAGCGAAATGCGAGATGATATTGTTTTGGCTGGTGGTGATGATTGTGCCATTGTCTCTCCACCTGATAATAAACAATTATTGATAACTGCTGACACGCTAATTTCTGGTGTGCATTTTCCTGAAAACACCTCCCCTGAAGATATTGCCTACAAAGCATTAATGGTTAATTTAAGTGACCTTGCTGCGATGGGAGCAACGCCTGCTTGGATAACGTTAGCTATTACTCTTCCCGACGTTGATGATACCTGGTTGCGTCGCTTTTCTAACACGTTGTCTGAAACGTTAAATCTGTTTAATATCAGTTTGATTGGCGGGGATACTACCAAAGGGAAATTATCTATAACAATTCAAGCCATGGGTTTTTGTGAAATAGGGCGTGAGCTAAGACGGGATAAGGCGTTGGTCGGTGACAAGATTTTTGTTACGGGTAATTTAGGCGATGCGTCCATCGGTCTTAAATCAATAGTGGAAAAACTTGAAGATGCAGAATTAGAGTCATGTGTCGAGCGATTAAACAGGCCAGATGCGCGAGTAAAATTTGCAGAGCAATTATTAAATTACTCAAGATGTGCGATCGATGTTTCTGACGGACTGGTTGCAGATCTTGGTCACATAGTAGAATCCAGTCAATGCGGCGCTCAAGTTATGCTGTCAGATATTCCGCTATCATCCACGGCGCGTTATTACTTTAAACGATACAACAATAATGATGTTGACTGGGAGTTGCTGTTAACGCAAGGTGATGACTATGAATTATGCTTCACACTTAATGTTGATAAAGAATCGGCAGTTATTGAGATGGCAGAAAAGATGGCTTTAAAAATAACCTGTATCGGTGAAATAACCGAAGGTGATAAATTACTCTGTGTAAATAATAAAGGTGATTCAGTAAAGTTTTACTCCTCGGGTTTTACGCATTTTTAGAACTATGTCTGAAAAAAACAGAAAGATACATCTAAGTGAATTAAAAGATCCCGTTGTCTTTGTTGCATTGGGCTTGGGGAGTGGTCTATCGCCAAAAGCACCTGGTACAGCAGGAACCCTTTTAACGGTACCACTGGTATATGTGTTACAGCAGCAGACATTGCTGGTTTATGGTCTGGTTACATTGCTTGTATTGCTGACTGGGTCATGGGTCTGTGGTTATGCCGCAGACAAACTGCAGGTTCATGATCACTCGGGTATCGTTTATGATGAGGTTGCGGGCTTTCTAATAACCATGATGTTCGTTCCTGCCGGTTGGACCTGGATGTTGGCTGGCTTTATATTGTTTCGGTTCTTTGATGCAGTAAAACCGTGGCCAATTTCCTGGTTAGATAAAAACTTAACGGGCGGTTTCGGTATAATGTTTGATGATGTGATTGCCGGACTCATCAGTTTGTCATGCTTGTTAATGGCTAAAAACTTTATTTGATTGTGTTGTAGACATGGAATGTGGAATGAAACATATATTATCAATTATTTTAGTTTGCACTGCCTTGTGTATGCAGACCGATGTTTTCGCAGTCGAAAAAATTGTTGTTCAAGGATTATTTTCCAATAAAGCGGTACTTATGATCGATGGGAAGATGCATATTCTTGCTGTCGGAAAAACAAGTCCTGAAGGTGTTAAAGTCATTTCAGCGGATAGCCGGGGCGCGGTACTGGAGGTTGATGGGAAACAAAAAAAGTATCTGCTGGGCAGTTCTAGTTCTGTCAGTACCTCATTTACTCAGCGTAAATCAAAAATAGAAACTATTTATGTTAATTCTGGCGGTATGTATAAAACATTTGGCAGTATTAATGGACACACCGTTCAGTTCCTTGTTGATACCGGTGCAAGTACTATTGCCATGAATAAAGTTCAGGCAAAGCAGTTAGGTATCCTCTATGACAAGATTGGAATTTCCTCAGGAGCGAGTACAGCATCAGGTTATGTGAAGGCGTACAGGATTCGTCTGAAAACAGTTTCTGTTGGTGGGATAACTGAAAAAAATGTAGACGCCATGGTGATTGATGGTGATCATCCGGGACCAATACTGCTTGGTATGACTTTTCTTGGGCGTTTAAATATTCAGCATAATGGCAGTGCAATGACTTTGAAACAGAAAGAATAAATCTGTTTTAGTCTCACTTCGCCACTTAACGGGCCTCTGGAAAATAACACTGACAGAGAAAAAATGACCCTCAGCAGCTGTTCAGCCCAAACAGTAACGGTTAGTATAAAAACATGAATGTAGGAAACATTCACCTGTTCTTCATGCCGTAGCCTTTGTACACACTGTTTAAGGCAAGCTAAATGTTCTCCTATAAAAGCTACTTTCAAAAACATTGGTTCAAAAAAGACAGCACTACTTACGAATAGAGTGTCCCGTATATCAACGAAAGAGCATTAAGGGCACGTGCAGGCTTGATGTTTCTGATTCCTGTAATTTTGCTATTTATCCGCTTAGATCATGGCGACCATAATGAGATGATAGTTAACGCTATTGACGGCGTTACTGTTGTAAGAGAATACAGTCACACTTTTGCATATTCCCTAATATTCTTCGTAATGTACGAAATGATTGCCCCGATGTTTGTTAAAACTGCGCATCTATCAATTACTAGTGTATTAGGTGTTTTTTTACCAGAAAGCAACAACCCATCTATCAAGTTATGCGACCAAAAGTGTTTGCATGGAGCATTGGTCTTATTCGGGCAATTTTATGCCAAATATCTCTTTACTATACTGTTATGCAGTCAATAGCATTTTACTTCTTAGTTACATGCTTGTTATTCATGTGGTTAGAAACAGTTTGTGGTATTTGTGCAGGTTGTTACGTCTACTATATTTTAGTTCGTGCTGGAATCATTAAAGATAATTGTGATACTTGTACAAAGAAAAACTTGATAACTTTATAAAGCAAAAGCAGTCTCAGCTCTCTGAGATAGAGTCCTTACTAACTGCTGCTAGACAACATGGCAGTGAGATAAATGAACTCCATTCTAAATCTGCAACGCTCACAGAAAAAATATCCTCGCTTA
>JAUVDN010000018.1 GCA_030595325.1 Gammaproteobacteria bacterium
TCTGCATTTTCTTCAGAGCGTGCATATATATTATCTACCTTCGACAGGCTGTTTTTAATAAGTCTCTTAATCCATGGTTTAGCCGATGTCGTTTTGTTCGATAAGCGAGCATTGATTATGCTGATAGTGATGCTTTTATTGTTACAGGCCGTAAATAGATTTGGCCATATTTCCGTTTCCATAACATAAATGGCGGTCGGTTTTGTTGCTGATATGAAACGCTTGACGCTATAAACCCAGTCAAAAGGCAGGTAGCTGTGAAACAGGTAGCTTAGCTTTTGCTGATTAACAACTTTTGCGCCGGTAACAGTATTGGTGGTAATTATTATATTTAGTGTATTATTTTTTTTGTGAATGTTTTTAATAAGTGGCAGTAATGTATTTACCTCACCAACGGATGCGCAGTGAAACCATAAACTGTTTGTTGGTAATGCTGAATAACTGAAACCCAGGCGTTGCCAGAAGTAACGACTTTGTTTGTTGCTTATAGACAACCACAGTATGTGTCCCAGAATAATTGGGCTTAATATGATAGTGAGAAAACGGTATAGCAACATAGGGATTATGAGTGGTAGATACTGCTATGCCCATCGGGTTGTGTTTTGAAACGCTTATGTGCCCATAAATATTGTTGCGGGCAGTCGTAAATCATTTTTTCAAGTGTATTGTTTACTCTGGCGCTGTCGGTTTCAATGTCATCAGAAGGGAAGTTTTCCAGCTCAGGGAATACTATCAGTTTAAAGCCTTTGCCATTTTCTAAACGTACCTGATAAAAAGGAATAACCGCTGCGCCAGTCATTTTGGCCATTTTTGCAGTCGCCGTTAATGTTGATGCTATGCCACCTAAAAAAGGGGTGAAGACTATATCCTGTACGCTGAAATCTTGATCGGGTGCAAACCAGGTGGCATGTCCTTTTTTTAGGCCACGGATAAATCCACGTACGTTTTTAGTTTCAATCAAGTCATTTCCCATTTTGGACCGGTAATGCACCATTAATGCATTAAACAGCGGGTCTTTTGCTTTTTTGAAGACAGCATTATATTTTTCGACATAGGTTCCAATTAAGAGACCGCCAATCTCCAGCGTGGTGAAATGCCCGGTAAGTAAAATAACGCCTTTGTTTTTTGCCATGGCGGCATCAAGATACTGTTTGCCTTCTATGTGGCATACCATTTTTAATTCGTTAGGGTTTTTAAACCAGGCAGCGCCCATCTCAAGAAATGAGATACCCATACTGATAAAGGATTGTTTGCATAACAAAGTGATTTCGTCATTATTAAAATCAGGGAAGGCCTGCTTTATATTAATGCGTGCAGCACGTCGCCTTGATGGAATAGCGCGATAAATCAGCATGCCTAGAGCAGCGCCAATCTTGTTAATTATGGGAAGCGGTAAGGTTGAAATTAAGCGTAGCAGTCCTATTGAAATCCAAAGTGGCCAGTGTTTTGGTGCCAGATAGGATCGAAATAATAATGATTTGTCTATTGCCTTGCTCACCTTTTAACTCGCTGTTTATCGCTTGTTTTCTGCAGGTCTTGGTATTAGCCACTTATTAATTTCATCAACATCCGTTATCGTTAATATGCCGGCGACCCGTTTTAATTCTAGACTGTCTGTTATATAGGTATGACGAGCGACCGAATAGTCACGCTGACTGCTGTAAAGTAATCTTTGTGATATCAGAACATCAACACTTGTACGTGTACCTGCATCGTAGCCAGCAATGGTGGCATCCAAAGAAGTTTGCGTTGATATCACGGCCTGTTTTCTGGCTCTTACCTGAGCGATATCTGCTTCAAGACTTAAATAAGCGCTACGGGCGAGTGCAACCGTAAGTCTCTTTTCCTGTTCCTGTAAGGCTTTTGCAATATCTAGTTCTGATAGTTTTTGGCGTACCGTCGAACTCGTGAAACCGCCTGAGTAAATTGGTATGTTTAAATTCAGTAAAACACTTGAATCAGTTCTTTCGTTCTCGGGTAGTGTGCCAATACCACTGAAATCGAGTGGTTCTGTCTTCGACTGACCGTATGAGGCATGCAAGCTTAATGTTGGGTAGTGACCACCTTTGCTTCCATCATAGGCACTCTGTGCTGCGTCGACAGAATACTTGGTCGCTAATAATGAAAAGTTACCTTGTAAGGCTTTATCCTGCCAGGCATCAATGTCCATGGGTTCAGGGACGACCAGTGGAATATCATCTTGAGCTATTTCTAATTTGCCTGGGTAGACGTTAATAATTACTCGTAATGCTTCACGGGTATTCGATAAATTATTGATGGCACTGATTTCTTCGGCGACTGATATATCATAACTTGCTTGTTGTTCTTTTACATCGGTAATCGCAGACAGTCCGACATTGAAACGCTCTTTGCTTTGTTCAAGTTGTTTGCCGATAGCTTTTTTTTCAGCACTGGCTGTTTCCACGTTGTCGATAGCTGTTAAGACATTAAAGTACGCGGTGGCAACGCGAATGATAGTGTCCTGTTTGGCGCTTTCAACATCGGCTAATGCTTTAGCTGCAATGGCATCACCTTGATCGAGGTTGTCAAATACTGTCTTATCAAATATAACTTGATTAAGGTCGAGTGAAAAACCTTCGTTATTATTGTCAGATTTTCCCACGGTACCGCCAGAGTCATTTTCAATTTCACCGCGCTGTATACGGGCATTAAAACTGATTTGCGGCAGGACGGCAGATGTACTCTGTGATGATGCTTCGATGGTTGCCAGGTAATTAGCATATGCAGCCTGAAAAGTTGTATCGTATTGCTGTGCCAAGTCCATGGCTTCGGTTAGATCGAGTGCTGAAGATGTTGTTGTAACGGTGCATAGAAATAAAGCGGGTAGGTAGTGAGATAACTTATTCATTTCATCCCTGGTCTGATAGACCAATATATTTAATTGTTGTTAATTAGTGATAGCTAATAAGTAGCCATTTCATTATCAACGGTTTTAGCCCACTGTGCCACGCCGCCAGATAAGTTAATAATGTTACTAAAGCCTGATTGTTCCAGAAATCGTCCAACGCTACGGCTTCTTATGCCGTGGTGACATATAACCACTGTTTCACGATTTGTGTCCAGTGACTTAACTTCGACTGGGATGGTAGACATAGGTACCAGAACGCTATTGTCGAGCTTGCAGACTTCAAATTCCCAGGGCTGCCGAACATCGAGCAGTAAGGGCTGCTCGTCACAGGTATCCAGATATATTTTTAACTGGTCAGCACTGAATTCACGCATGGTATAGACGCTGTTATCTAGTATTTTATTTTTAGATATTGATGACTAGAAACTGATATCTAAAAGCTGAATTTCTGTTTTACAGTTTGAATCATTGGTTCTATCGATGTTTCAAATAGCTCTTCCGTTGTCCACTGGTTGTCGCCAGTGCAGGTAACTCTGTAAGCCGTCATCGCAGGAGCTTCACCCGTGACAATGAATAGTCTGCCACCAGGTTTGAGCAATTTTTTATAACTCATCGGTATGGTTTTCATGGCTGCAGTAATTGCAATGACATCGTAATTGCGTTTTTGCTCCCAGGTTTCGCTGGCATCGCCGGTAGTGAAATTGACGTTTGTTATATCCAGAGCCTGTAGGTTTTTTTCTGCCATGGCGGTAAGGTCTTCATTGATATCAACCGTATCAACGTGACGACCTAGTTTTGCCATACAGGCAGTAAGGTAGCCACTGCCAGTGCCTATCTCAAGAACGAGATCATCGTCTTGTATGTCCAATTCCTGCAGGATACGGCCATCGATGATTGGATTGGCCATGGTGCAAGGTTTGTCTTCGTAGCTGCCAAGGGGAACACGGGTATCAACATACGCCAGATTTTTGTACTTTTCAGGAGCAAAGTGCTCGCGGGGCATTTCACTGATTACAGCGAGCACGCGCGCGTCGAGAACGTCCCACGGACGTACCTGTTGTTCAACCATGTTAAAACGAGCTTTTTCGAAGTCCATAGAACGCCTTCATTTCTTGAATAATAATATTGAGGCGCATTCTACCTTGTGAGGGCGTTACAGGGTAGGTTTCTGGGTAGATTTTATGGGGTTTATTCCGCGGTACCTTCATGGTTAAAGCCATAATTGCGGCCAATTAACATGAAATTATGGGTGAAAAGTCCAATGTGGGCGCTGTTGTGTGTTTATTGCTCAGCAGAATCGGGTATCATTGTGCTCTAATTTTATTAAGTATCAATTTAAGACCCTATTCGGACCAAATATATGAGTGCCATACCACAAGATTTCCTTGATCGTGCAGCTGAGCTGTCGTCTGATTCCACTAAACCGCTTGATGGTTCGAAAAAAATATATGTACAGGGTTCGCGTGCTGATATTCAGGTGCCGATGCGTGAGATTCATCTGGAAGATACGGCTTCTAGCTTCGGCGCCGAGCCTAATCCACCGATTCCTGTCTATGATACTTCTGGACCTTACACGGATCCTAATGTAAAGATTGACCTGTTAAAAGGTCTGGCTGATGTCCGTGGTAAATGGATCGATGAGCGTGATGATACGCAATATCTGGATGGTCCTTCGTCTGATTTCGGCCAGCAGCGTCAAAGTGATCCCTCATTGGCACATTTACGTTTTGAGTATTTGCACAAACCACGCGTTGCAAAGACGGGTAAAAATGTATCACAGATGCATTACGCCAAGCAGGGCATTATTACTCCGGAGATGGAATACATTGCTATCCGTGAGAGTATGAAATTACAGGAACTACGCAAAGATCCAGAATATAAAAAAGTTTTAATGCAGCATCCTGGTCAGTCTTTCGGTGCGCATCTACCTGAAGATATTACGCCAGAGTTTGTTCGTGAAGAAGTGGCTAGTGGTCGCGCTATCATCCCGGCCAATATCAATCACCCTGAGTTAGAGCCGATGATTATTGGTCGTAATTTCCTGGTGAAGATTAATGGAAATCTAGGTAACTCTGCAGTGACTTCTAGCATTACTGAAGAAGTCGAAAAGATGGTGTGGGGAATCCGTTGGGGTTCGGACACTATCATGGATCTTTCAACCGGTAAAAATATTCACGAGACCCGCGAATGGATCTTACGTAATTCACCAGTACCTATCGGTACCGTGCCTATCTATCAGGCACTGGAAAAGGTCGGTGGTGTCGCTGAAGACCTTACCTGGGAAATTTTTAAAGACACATTGATCGAGCAGGCAGAGCAGGGCGTCGATTACTTTACGATCCATGCCGGTGTGCGTCTTAAATATGTACCGATGACAGCTAAGCGCATGACCGGTATCGTTTCTCGTGGCGGCTCTATCATGGCGAAATGGTGTCTTGCGCATCATGAAGAGAGTTTCCTCTATACGCATTTTGAAGAGATATGTGAAATCATGAAGGCTTATGATGTGTCGTTCTCACTGGGTGATGGCCTCCGTCCAGGTTCACTGGCCGATGCTAATGATGAGGCGCAGTTTGGTGAGCTGGAGACATTAGGCGAACTGACAAAGATTGCCTGGGAACATGATGTGCAGGTGATGATTGAGGGCCCTGGTCACGTGCCGATGCAGATGATTAAAGAGAACATGGATAAGGAGCTGGAAGAATGTTATGAGGCGCCTTTCTATACCCTTGGTCCGTTAACCACTGACATAGCCCCAGGTTATGATCACATCACTTCAGGTATCGGTGCGGCGCAAATCGGTTGGTACGGTTGTGCCATGCTGTGTTACGTGACACCAAAAGAACATCTGGGTCTGCCAAATAAAGAAGATGTGCGTGTCGGCATCATCACTTACAAGATTTCAGCTCACGCCGCCGATCTTGCAAAAGGTCATCCGGGTGCACAGATACGTGACAATGCCATGTCAAAAGCACGTTTCGAATTTCGCTGGCAAGATCAGTTCCGTCTTGCTTTAGATCCGGAGCGTGCGCGTGAGTATCATGATGAAACCATGCCGAAAGATGCGCATAAAGTTGCCCACTTCTGTTCCATGTGTGGTCCTAAATTCTGTAGCATGAAAATTTCACAGGATGTTAGAGAGTACGCGGCAGAAAATGGTTTTGGCACTATAGATATTGCGTTAGATGAAGGCATGAAAGAAAAATCTGAACAGTTTAAAAAGCAGGGTTCTGAGATTTATTCTAAGGCATAGTTTAAAGTCATCCATTGAAGAAGTATGGTAAATAAAGCGAGTTAATCTTTATAGGTTGTCTCGCTTTTTTGTTCCAGTGCTAACAGTTATATCTGCAGTCGCAAAGGTAGCTGGTTAAAACTTTTAAACTTTAGTATTTAAAATTTTGAATAAATGGCATTCTGTTACAGGCGTGCTATTTACCATCTAATGCATTAAAAATTGTATCATGTTCACTTTTATGAGTAAGAATATAATCGGTTTTTTGGTCGTCATTAAAGTCATTGACAGTTTTGATATCGATTAAATTATTAGTGTTTTTTGTGACGCCAAGAATGGTGTAGTCAAATTCATCAAGCAGCTTGCATATTGCATCGGCCCGTCTGTATTTTTCATCATAAGTCGGGTCGCTTATTTCTGGTAGATGCCATATCTCACAGAAGATGAATGGTTTATACGTAGCTAATGTATTTTTTAAGCCTGTTAGTACTTCTAATTCCAGTCCTTCAACATCCACTTTCATTGCGCAGATGTGCTCAATATTTAATAGCTCAAAAAATTCCTCACCAGGAAAAGTAAACAAATCAAAAGAACTGCTTTTGGTCTTACCAGATTGAGCATGCTCGAGTAATGAACCTGTTTTAGCCGCTTTACGTGCAGCATAGAGCGTCCTTAACTCTTTATTGTTTGGCAATGCAAATGGGAACATGCGTACATTTTTAAAGTTATTACTACTAACTAACTCTTGTGTGTAATAGTTACACATTGGATTCGGTTCGAACCCGTAATAATCCCTGTTCTTGTTTAATGATTTAAGGACAACCATATAAAGACCAATATTGGCCCCAATATCTATAACTGCACCATCCTTCTGATCTAAAAATACAGAGAGACATGTCGACATCCATTTGTCTCCCGGTACGAGATAACCGGTGCCGACACCGTTTATCAATGGTACTTTTAAATTGAGACCAAAGTAATTTACTGTTGCTGAGTTAAAGCCTAGTTTAGATAATGGCTTTAGCAATTCGCGGCGAAGTTTTTGAATGATTTTCAAAACATCAAACCTTTTTGATGTTTACGGCGTTAAGTTATTGCTTAACAATGTTCCGTATAGTATCAAATTACGACTTTATGGTTTGTGATTTATATTGTTAAATAGTAGAGGCTTAGGTCTCAGTTCATTGTGCTGAAAAATCACAATCTATATTATTTCAAGCATTGCAGTTGATGTTTTTGTTGTGGCCATATTTAATAAAGTTCACTGCATTTTGAATTGTGTCTGGGTCACGTAATATTCGTCGGTGACCTAGTTTTCTAGTTTTTATAAAACTGACATTATTCCAGGCTTTAGTGATGATTTCTCCTTCATGTATAGCTACGTCTGAATCATCTGCATCATGGATCACCAAGGCGGGTAAGACCAGATTACGCACATTGTTCTCCATCGATGTTTCTTGCCACACATTCTTGCCAAATTTACTTTCGATGCAACGCATTAATGCATTTTCTGCTTTTTCTTGTATGGAAAGGGCAAGCGTGAATTTTTTAACCAGTCCAGCAGTCGTTGATGGTGGTGATATATTAATAACACGTGATGTTTTCAGGCCTTTTTGCATAGCGATGGCAAGGCAGGGGTCGCCAAATGAATGCGTGATTACAGATTCAAATGGTCCGTATAATTTATCTAAGCCAAGTATGGTGCCAGAAATCTCATAAATATTAGTTTGTTTTCCACTACTTAATCCGTGTGCTGGGGCATCAAAGCTCAGTACACGATAACCTGCTTCCACCAGTGATTTCGCCAGCGCACCCATCTGGGTACCGCGTCCGCTCCAGCTATGAACTAATAATATGATAGGCCCTGACTTTCCCTAGCCAAAAGTGGTAATTTCATGTCCATTGATATCCTGCTTTATAATTTCAGCAGAATTTAGTGCAGGCAGTTCTGAGTTAGGTGTTTTAAATCGAGGTGGTGATATCCACAGCTTATAAGCGATACAACCGGTAATTTTCGGTGCTAGTTTTCCGCCTATGTTGAAAGCGAAACCAAGAGACTTCAGTATTAGAGGTGTAGACGGGGCGGGCGTGGTTATGGTTTTATTTGGTTGAAGAGCTGTGTTTTTCTGATTTGACATGGTTATTAACCTCAAGTATTGACAGATAATGCTGTTTTTCTTTAATGCTGCCTGTAATTAGTTGCGTAATGCAGCTTAATTATATTCAGTTGTAAATTGCAACTTTTAATTTTATAGTGGTGTTATGAAACAGAGAAAACTTGATGGTATGAACTGTTCTATTTCCAATGCTTTAGAGCTGATTGGTGAGTGGTGGACCTTTCTTATATTGAGAGAGGCGTTTTTTGGTAGCCGACGATTTGAAGACTTTCAGCAACACTTAGGTATAGCACGTAATATTCTGACAACACGACTGAAAAAACTGAGTGATGGCGGTGTTCTGGAGCGGGTGCCTGTCAAAGAAGGGGCGAAACGACATGAGTACCGCTTAACGCCAATGGGACGCGATTTATATCCCATATTGATTGCGTTGACTCAGTGGGGCGATCGCTGGTTACATGAAAAAGGAGCGCCTGTCAGGTTTGTTGAGCATGCGACGGGTGAAGAGATTGCAGATGTAGCTATCATGTCAAAAAGTGGCCAAGTACTCGATGCGCGCGATCTGGTCTTAAAACCGGGACCCGGTGCTAATGAAGAGACAATGGAGCGCTTGCGTCTGTTGAACGTTGCCTGGGAAAAGCATCAACAGAGTAAATGATAGAACGGATTGTATCTCTAGGATTTATATTGTTTATGCTTGAAAATAGCAGTGCGTGCAATGGTATAAGCTTCATCATCGATGACACCTTCATCTCTAAGTCGACGACACATTTTAAGTTCACCAACTAATCTTTCTGAAACTGACATATGCGTTTGAGCTTTGTCAATTCGTTGTTGTAAATGAATAAAAAAATGGTCAAAAGATTGTTGTGTCGGTTTTTTATTTTCTATTAAAAATAATTTAGCGTTACCGTATCGGCTTTTGAATATGAACTCATTACGCATGTAATAGACAAAAATTAAAGTTAATATAATAGTAGCCGTTAATGAAATAGTACCGCCGATGATGGAATATTCGACATTAATAGTTTCTGCTAATGCCAGATATAAAAATATTGCTGCAACTAATCCAGCAGCTAAAGCGGCAAATAACCACTTCCATACGATAACCTTATGGTGCTCAGCTTCTGAGGTTAACCAGGCGAGATTGATGCGAATTTTTTTTTGATTTTTCTTTTCAGTGAAATCTAATAGTAGGTGTTTATCTGCATACAGCTGATACTCTCGGGTTGTGCCTTTAAGTGCATTTGACTGGAGGAGTTTTTCGCCTAATTTGGCTGGATCAATTTCTTGATCGAACTCCTCATAGTTGTCAGTAGGCACGTCGAAAGCTGCGCTCACTATAATGACTTCTTCTTCATCTTCCATCGTTACAACCTTTTGAAGGATTAGGGACTCATTATTGTGCTACGACATGTTGAGAATTGCCATAATAAATTCTGAGATTTGAATCTATTTATATATGTAAATGATGAAAAAGCCAGAATTTGGAGTAATTTAAGTGCTAGCTAATAATATTCTATGATTTGTATACCGGTGTTAGACAGTTAAAGGGTTATAACCGTATAATTACTAGTGTTTGATAATCTATAATTGAAATAAAATTCAGTTTTCTTTCTTAACGGTATGGTGATTTTAAATGGCTTATAAATGTGAAGTTTGTGGTATGGGTGTTGGGTCGATGACTTGTGCGCAATGTGGTAAAGAACTGGTGCATGATTCTATTACAACTGACGACGGCACAATTGTATATGTATCAAAATGCCCTGATGATCATGGCATGATCAAATCGCCTATGTGTTGTGGTCAGGATATGGCGTATCAGTCGTAGATCGACTTTTTTTGTTTCAAGATTATAAAGTATTATATTTTATAATGAATTAAAAGACTTTCTTGAATTTAACGGCCGATGCGTATTCTTGGTTGTGGCGGTTTAAAAGAGATATCTAACGAAGGCCGATTCACTGGGTTGGTGAGTTCAATATTTTTAATGGAGAATTTAACGTGCCTGATTTCGAGACAAGCTTCACTTTAACAGGCGGCTCCAATTGTACCATTGCCCTGCATACATCGGTGGTGCCGATTCCGTAAACACCTAACTGTGATTATGCTTTAGCAACAAAAAGCCCATCATTAGGACAGGTTTTTTGCGGGATGTTTTTATTCAATAGTTCATTCAAATTTTCGGATAACGCCGGTCACGACACCGAGCACTTCAACTTCTTCATTTTTGAGAAGTATGGCTTCCATGTCAGGATTGGCTGGTTGCAGGCGAATGCCATCCGCTTCGATGTAAAACTTTTTCAGCGTTACCTGTTCACCATTGATTAAGGCGACGACCGACTGACCGTTTTCAGCGGACTGTTTTTTCTCGATAATGACGACGTCACCATCTTGAATATTGTCGTCAATCATAGAGTGTCCGCATACTTTTAACGCATAGGTATCTTTGCGTACCATGTTGGCGGGTACTTTAACTTTTTCTTCGTCTTCGATACGTTCGATTGGTCTGCCAGCAGTGATTCTGCCCAGCAGAGGTATCTCAACAAGCATTGCTGAGCCGTTATCGGACTCGTCTTCGATTAATTCTAAAGTTGGACCCCAGACAGGCCGGCGATTTTTTGGTAGTAATAGTGAGATATTATTCATTTTTTTCTTATAATTGTTTATGACAGTCTATTATTGAAGCATAGCTTACAATAAAGAAAAGATACACTTATAAAATGTTCTTAGTAGATATTGTATGGCAGAGATAGAGATTAACAAAAATGAAAGGCGGGGGAGGATGTGATGAATATACTAGATGCAAATATTGGACAGTTGATTTTAAGATTAAGTGTTGGTGGTTTAATGCTGTTTCACGGTATTGCAAAAGTAATGCATACGGGCTCACTTGATTTTATTGCAGGTATGTTGACTGGTTATGGTCTGCCCTCAATATTAGCGTATGGTGTTTATATTGGTGAAGTGGTTGCGCCATTAATGATTATCATCGGTTTTAAGGCACGAATCGGTGGTCTGATTGTGGCTATTAATATGCTCTTTGCTCTAGTGCTTGCGCATACGGGTGATTTCTTCAGTTTATCTGAACATGGTGGCTGGATGGTTGAGCTACAGATGTTTTATTTGCTATCAGCAATAGCGGTAGTATTTTTAGGAAGTGGTCGAATAGCCATTAAACCAGATTGATTCATATTTTCAATTAGATTGCATTAAGAGCTATATTAAGAACTATGTTAAGAGCTATATTAAAAACAGTATGAGTGAAGAGCCGACCAAGTTAACTATTATAAAAAAGAGGCGTGTCCTTAAGAGCCTTGGTGGTCAGATGGTTTTGTTGATGTCTGGTATTTTTCTGGTGGCGATGATAACTAATGCATATATCCAATTTCGTGATGAAGTGTTCACTATGGAGCAGGTATTAAAGGTCCGTGCCCAATCGTTGGGTCAGATGCTGTCTTCGGTCAGCGTGGATTCGCTGGTTGAATATGATGTAATCAGGTTAAATAAATATATTGAGTCTGTTGCATCACAAGCACAGGTTGTACATGCTGTTATCGTCGATACGCAAGATAATTCACTGACTACCTATCTTGATTTAAATGATATTTATATTCAAACAGCTTTAGAGCGCCTCAATGATATTGATTCTGTGGCAGTTGTTAATGAGTTAATCAAAAAGCCTGAATTAGTTTCTTTTAAAGTTCCTGTCATGCTTGAAGATGTGATGTTGGCGCAGACTATAGTCGTGCTGGATAATAGTGAATATGTTGAAGCATCAATAAGTAAATTTGAAGACAAGGTGTTAAGTACGATTTTTATCGGACTATTTTGTGGTATGGGGTTATTTTTTATCTTTAGCAGAAAGATACTGACGCCGATACGGAAGTTGTCTGAAGGTGCTAACAATATAGCGAATGAAGAATTTGGTAAGGTTATTCATGTAAAAGGCGATACTGAATTAACAGATCTGTCAGAAAATTTTAATCAGATGTCAGAGCATATTGAGCTATTGATTGCTGATCGCGATTCTGCGTTAAGTGATCTTGAAGAGTTGAACACTGACCTGGAAAAAAGGGTGCAGGAAAGGACGATTGAGCTGCAGATTCTCAATGTAGAGATCGCGCATCAGGCGATGCATGATCCGTTGACTGAGCTGCCAAATAGAACACTCCTGGTCGAACGCTTAAAACAAAATATATATCTGGCGAAAAGAAATGAAAAGCATGTTGCTTTTCTCATGCTGGATTTAAATAATTTCAAAGAAGTTAATGATACATTAGGTCACCCGATAGGTGATCACTTGTTAAATGAAGTGGCCAAGCGGTTACCGACAGCGCTGAGGAAGAGTGACACTGTTGGCCGATTAGGTGGTGACGAATTTGGTATCGTGTTACCAGAATCTGAGGCTGAAAATGCTATCGAGGTTGCTAATAAATTAATAGCAAGTCTGGAGCCAAGCTTTGAAATCGAAGGTCAAACATTAACGGTTGGTGCAAGTATCGGTGTGGCTTTGTATCCGGAACATGGGGAAGATGAGGCCTCTTTGATAAGGCACGCTGATATTGCGATGTATGAGGCAAAGCGAAATAAAGGTGCACCTTGCTTATATGACTCGGAACTGGATCACTATACAACGGCCCGCTTAACATTGATGGCGGATCTGCATAAGGCGGTTATTAATGACGAACTAAATATTTACTATCAACCACAAGTTAAGTTGAGCACCCGAAAGGTAATATCTGTTGAAGCTCTGCTGCGTTGGGATCACCCCGAGCATGGTCGCATACCTCCGGAAGATTTTATTTCAATGGCAGAATCAAGCGACTTGATTAAGTTGATTAGTGGTTGGGTGTTGGAAAATTCGATTAGACAAATAGCAGAATGGAAAACAGCAGGTTTTGAGATGGTTGTCGCAATCAACCTGACTGCACGTGATCTGCTGAATCCATCGTTAGCCGATACGATTGAAACGTTATGTGAGCAATACGACGTAGAGCCATCGATGTTAAAAATTGAAATCACCGAAAGCGTAATAATGTCTAATCCCGAAAAGGTGATTGAAGTGTTAAAGCATCCTGTATTATCAAAGCTTAATTACGCGATTGACGATTTTGGTACGGGTTACACCTCCTTGAGTTATTTGAAGAAGTTGCCGATTCGCGAGGTAAAGATCGATAAAAGTTTTGTTCTTGAAATGATTGATAATGCCGATGATACCAGTATCGTTCGTTCGGTAATCGAACTGGCTCATAACCTGGGTCATACTGTGGTGGCAGAAGGTGTCGAAACAGAAAGAACATTAACGCAGTTAGAGTTGCTTGGTTGTGACTCGGTTCAGGGGTTCCATTATTCTCCTGCTGTGGGCGCTAGTATCTTAGAGGCTGTGGTAAATAAAATTGAAAGTGAATCTGAAGAGAGTTAGTTATATGAAAACAATTAATGTAAGTGTTTTGTTATTGATAGCAATATTTTCTATTAATACTCATGCTGATAATAAAGAATTCTTAACTGTTGATAAACTGGTTGATAGTGGATATAGACAAATGACAGGTGAGCAGATTATGGCGGTAATGAGTAGTGGCACGATTAAAGTCGTCGATATAGAAACTGATGCAGTTATAATTTCTAAACATGATAAGCCTGATGTCGCTATGGAAAGGAAATTTGAAGAGAAGAAAACAGACAATGCAGCCTCTCTATTTAATCCAAAACTAATGGCGAGGGCGCCCAAGCTTGATGGCAAGATAGAACGTGAAGTTATAGGCGATGAGCTGGTTTCGACAAATGGTATTCGTACTTACCATTTCCGTTTATATAAGAAGCAAGAAAAGATATATGCAGTACGTGACGTTGATCACGGCAATGTATTTTTTGAAATAAAGTAATATTTGAGTGGCTTGGTTTTTCGGCGTTAGCCTATTCTAAGTTCTTCCATAAAATAACACACACAATCCTGCCTGATTGCGCGTTCGCTGGTGGTGAACATTGCTAGTGTAATCGGTTTTTTAAGCAGTAGTTTGTTGTCGCTTAATTCTATATATTCGTCTGTTATATCTTCGTGACTTTCGCTGCTGACAATAATTGTTTTTTCTTTATCGATATTAATCGTTGCAAATTCGGTGCCCGGTTGAATCTGATGAAAGTTTTTTTCTTCTAGGTCGGTATTCAGGCTTACGTCACCGTTGCTGTCACTGATCTCATTATTACCGATGCTTACCGTTTTAGGGATGATGACGCGTGCTATGGTGTGATACAGTTTTAGATTATTGCTATCTTGCTCCGATAGATCATTCATTTTTAAAATACTTTCAAGGTAAGAGAAGGCATGATCCTCACCTGATTTGTCACTTGCCTGGCCACACTCCAGCACCACGGAGGGGCAGAAATCTGAGAACGCCGAAGATTGCACGCCCTTAGGGTCAGTAAAATATACTGCGATGTCGCTGAATTTTGAAGCCAACACTAGTCCATGTGGGTTGAGTATATTGATGCAGCCATAATGCGGGTTTTTTCCGGTATTATTGTGGATGTCGATACTGGCAAAGGGTTTCTTCTTTTTCATTATATTGGTGACAGTCTGCATCATGTCTTTTTCTGATGAGTCATCATGGTGACTGCCAGGCCATATTCGGTTGTAATCATCTTGAGTATCAAGGCGTCGCTGGTTCTCTTTGGCGGCTTCTATGTTGCCGATAAATATCGAGATGGCTCTTGGCAGAGTGGTGTCTTTGTATTTCTTGAGTAAGCGCTGTATCGCATAAAAACCAGTGGTTTCATTACCGTGTAGCAGGGTACAGATAAATAATGGCTGCGGATTATCACCTTTGAGGTGAAATAGCGTAGGCGCCTGTAACAAAGCATGCAGTTCCTCGGCTTTTGCATCAAAAAAAGCGTCAGGGATATGGTTCATTTCATTTAGCATGGTGTCGTCTCAAGGTCCCACTCGTGTACAGGTTGGCCGGATATCTGATTTCTTAGATAGTTTAATGTGAGCAGAGTTCTATCGTTTTGATGTGTGTTAAGAAAATCTAATTGCCACTGACTGCCGGTTTTATTATGTGTTGCCCTTTGTTCGATGACGGAGAGGTATCGTTTACTGTCGGCTTGATCGATGCCTAGTTTATATAGGCCTGTTTCTGCTTCTATCAGCAACTTATCAAGTATTGTTTTCTGTAGTGTTTCTGTGTGTTTGTTTAACCAGCGGGTTTTGTATTTTAGGCCAAGTTGTGCTGCACGATAAAAGTTATTTTTTGCATCTGCAAAGGGTATTGCGTACTCCGGCGGTTCTTCCATAGTGGCATAGTAGTGTACCAGGCCATAATAAAAAGCAATATTAGCGATATTGTCGATAGTCGTTGGTGCACTTGCGCAAACACGGTGTTCGATGCGTAAATGCGGTGTTTTGTCGGTATCAAAGCCTATCAGCGGCCGGTTCCAGCGCCATATCGTGCCATTGTGTAAGCGCAGGTGGCGAACCTCTTCAAGGTCTGTTTTATAGTGCACAGGAAGCAGTATCGGGAAGTGCTCAATGTTTTCCTGAAAGCATTCATACAGTGATTCGCGTGCATAATCTGAGCCAAAGCTGACTCTATGCACGGGGCCCGAGGCCGCGCCGCCATAACCGCCAGTGGGTACGGCTTGCTCGAAAACAGGTATGCGCGTTTCTTGCCATAGGCGCTGACCAAACAGGCAGGGGGAATTAGCGCTTATCGCAACCATGGGCGCGGATAATAAAACAGAAGCATTGTAATAACGTGCAGCAACAGCTTGTGGCACCTGGATATGAATTTGCAGCGATGTTGCCGCTGCTTCCAGCATCACATCTTTATGGCTCACATGCAGGTGATCTTGACCGTTGATGTTTAACTCTATTTCCATGCCTTTGCGCTGTCTTAAAACCTGCTCATTAAGTGCCCTATACCGGTCCAGCAGAGACAAGTTTTTTAGCGTGAGGTCGCTGTCTTGCAGGGTAGGCAAGATGCCTATGCCAAGGATATTACTCTTAAGATTTTTTGCAGTGGCGGAACATTGTGACCACAACTCATCAAGTTTGTGCTCAAAAGTTGAAAGAACTTTATTGGATAACTGTTCGGGATCCACATTAAGTTCGATATTAAACTTAGCTAGCTCTGGGGTAAGTAGTGCGTTGTTCGCCTGTTTGAGAAAATCCTCATTGATGGCAGCGGGCTTGCCTGTATTAGATATCAGCCAGGCTTCAAGCTCGTACCCTGCCATTAGCGAAGTTGTAGAAAACTGTTTATTATCAAACCAGCTTTTTAATAATTTCGACTCCTGATCAAGACGAGCAGAAAATTGCTGATAGTCTGTTTTATTAAAACGACTGTATTGTATTTCTTCGCCCATAAATTCAATTCTAGCCTAAAATGTTATTTTCTCTTTGCTTGGGATTTAATATAAATGCTGATAGCTGGATAATTAAAAAAAATAGTGGAAAAAAGAGTTTACATTTTAATTGTAAAGTTGTATTAATAGTAACAACAAATAAAAAAGAGGTGTTTAGTCGGCAATTAGAAATTAGAATAGATTTATTTAATTCGTTTAATAGAATAAATAAGCATAATAATTATAAGTATAGTTTATTAACCTATTTCCGAGGTGTGTACATGTCGAGAAAGAATGGTCGAGCGAAAAAACAAAAAAATAAATTACAACAACTAGACTACATGTTGGAAGATAACGTAGTCATTGATTTCCACTCCTCCCCACATAACGATTCATACCATCCCTCCCACTCCCGAAAATCCGGTTCCGCTTCAGTAAAACAAATCAAACCGATTCAGCCAAAAAACAAGTCACAAGACGTGTTTATGGCAGCCATTAAAACGCATACATTAATTTTTGGACTTGGCCCTGCAGGGACAGGAAAAAGTTACTGTACTGCTGCGATGGCTGCTCAAGCGTTGGTTTCCGGGGATGTTGACAGGATTATCTTCACCCGTCCTGCAGTAGAAGCCGGTAACAGCATGGGTTTCTTGCCTGGCAAGCTGGATGAAAAGTTTGATCCATATTTTAGTGCCTTTAAATCCTGTCTGGTTAGTAATGCGGGTAAAGGCATAATTGAATGCGCATTAAAAAATGGAAATATTACAGTCGAGCCATTGGCCTATATGCGCGGTAAAACATTCAACCGTGCTTTCGTTGTGTTAGATGAAGCACAAAACTGTACACCGGATGAAATAAAAATGTTGATGACTCGTATCGGAGAGCATTCTACGGTGGTCATCAGTGGCGATTTAAGCCAGTCTGATATTCGCTGTTACTCAGGCTTGCATGATGCTATCTGTCGCACGCATAACGTCAAAGGCATTTATGTGCATGAGTTTGAATACAGCGATATCGTTCGTAGCGATATCGTCAAAGATATTTTAATGTGTTACGACGATGTGGATCAGAAGATGCGTAAGTATCGATCGGAATGCTGATCTAATAAGGCAGGACTGACATAAAGCTGAGTAAAAAAGGTTTGGTCAGATTTTCGCTCAGCTTTATGTAAATTAAATATCGATGCGATATGTTGCGTGGCAAGTAACGCAATTCTGCATCAAGGTTGATAGCTGCTCTAAAGCATAGCTGCCATCTTCCAAATCTTCTGCGTCCAAGGCTAACTGATCAAACTTCATGTGAGTATCTCTACCCCATTTTTTAAACTGCAGAGGAAGTTTGCCGACCAGCGTGCCGGGAACCTCGTCTTGGGCGGCTTTTCCTGACTTTCTTGCTGATGTAGCGACAAGCTCGAGATTGTCTTCTGCGATACCCTGGCTGATTTGTTGAACACTCTGTAAAAATGCTCGCATCTCTGTAAGAACCAAAGCTCTTTCATCCTCAGATAACAGGATGGTTATACGTTGGTCTGCGTGTTGTACGGTACTACCCTGAAGTATAAATTTGTATATGCCGCCCGCTAAAATAAGCAGCAGTAGTGAAATGATTATTAAGCATTTTTTGTTCATGATTATTATCTTTAAGGTAAGTTATCTGGTGATTGTTGATTTAAGTTATTTTTTCCAGCTCTTCAATGTTGTCGAGCCAGTCAAGTTCTGCGTCTTCATGTTCCTTATCTGCATCACTTTTTTCTAGCAGTAGATCTTGTAACTTTTGTTTGTTATTTTCAGTGTATATGTCACTCTCAGAGAGCTGCGCTTCGATTTTAGTTATTTTATCAGACAGTTTTTGCATTGTGTCTTCAAGTTTTTTTACCTTATTTCTAATCGGTTGAGTCTTTTTACGCTGTTCAGCTTCAAGTTGCTTTTTTTCTTTTTTGGAAAGAGCCGGTATTCCAGCCTGTTTTTTGTCGACTGATGTTGAGGTGTTTGATCGTGCAGCATTGTGTTCACTTAACCATTTTGGGTAATCATCAAGGCTAAGAGGGAACTCATCTACACTATTGTTGTGTACCAGAAGTAATTGATCACAGGTTGAGTTTAGCAGGTGTCTGTCATGTGAAACGATAACCATGGCACCAGAAAATTCCTGTAATGCTTCTGCCAGCGCTTCTCGCATCTCAAGGTCAAGGTGGTTAGTCGGTTCATCTAGTAGTAAAAGATTAGGTCGTTGATAAATAATTAAAGATAGGACTAACCGTGATTTTTCACCGCCAGAAAAATTTTGTATTTTAGATAGAGACATGTCGTTAGAAAAACCAAAACGACCAAGATAATTTCTTAGGTCAGCCTCACGTGCGTTTTTATCTATCTGTTGCAGGTGTTCGATTGGTGAATGTTCATTATGCAGCTGCTCTAATTGGTGTTGTGCAAAATAGCCAATCTTTGTCTCTTTGGCGATGTGGTATTCGCCTGATTGAACTTTAAGCTGATTAGCTAGCACTTTGATCAATGTGGATTTGCCCGCACCATTAGGTCCGAGCAGACCAATCCTGTCACCAGGCAGTAACTGGAAGTCGATACCGCTTAAAATTTTAGTGTCGCCATAACCCGCGTCAATGGCTTCCATGTGCAATAAACTATTTGGAATTTTTTCCGGTTCAAAAAGCGAAAAATGGAAAGGTGAATCAACGTGTGCCGGTGCGATGGTCTGCATACGTTCTAATGCTTTAAGCCGGCTTTGTGCCTGTTTAGCTTTTGTTGCTTTGGCGCGAAAGCGTTCGATGTAAGATTCGATGTGTTTTATATTGCGTTGCTGCTTTATATATTCTGATTGCTGGTTGGCTAAACGTTCTGCACGTATACGCTCAAACGCTGAATAATTACCGGTATACAATTGAATATTCTGATGCTCAAGGTGTGCGATGTGAGTGCAGATATTGTTTAAAAAATCGCGGTCATGAGAGATGAGCAGCAAGGTACCACGGTAGGCGGTCAGCCATGATTCTAGCCAGATGATAGTGTCCAGATCGAGATGGTTAGTCGGTTCATCGAGTAAGAGTAAATCAGATCGGCACATCAACGCTTTGGCAAGGTTGAGACGCATTTGCCAGCCACCGGAAAACTCATTGATGGCTCTATTTTCATCGGTGGCGATAAATCCAAGCCCGGCTAGCAGTTGGCTGGCACGTGAGCTGGCAGTGTAGCCATCGATGTTATCTAGTTGTGTGTGCAGGGTAGCTAGCAGGATGCCATTATTATTTTCTTCGGCAACTGTTATCGCTTGCTGTATCTGCCTTAATTCGTGGTCACCATCAAGTACAAATTCTATTGCTGCCTGTGTTCCAGCAGCTAACTCTTGTGCAACATGTGCGATAACCCAATTTTCGGGGTAGATGCAATCGCCAGTATCAGCGTGCAATTCATTTAGTATCAATGAGAATAAACTGGATTTGCCAGTGCCGTTAGCACCGGTGAGCCCGACTTTTTGTCGAGGATGAATCTGAAAACTGGTTCCTTCGAACAGCAGTTTGGTGCCGCGCCTAATGCCTAAATTTATCGCTTGTAACATGGGCGGGCATTGTAACCTTTAAGTTAATGATGTGACATGAAAAGGTTTATCCGTTGTTCGTTATTTTTGAACGT
Source organism: Gammaproteobacteria bacterium (assembly GCA_030595325.1). GTDB lineage: Bacteria > Pseudomonadota > Gammaproteobacteria > SZUA-229 > SZUA-229. Next base: position 20,209 of record JAUVDN010000018.1, read on the forward strand.
GACGGTTTGTTGTTTTGACAGTATTACCGGATGAAAACAGAGAGCCAAGCCAGAGCGCTTACAATAAATGCCAGAAATACTGCGGCTGAGCCCATGTCCTTGGCGCGTCCCGAAAGCGGGTGTATCTCATCGCCATGGCGATCAACGACGGCTTCAATTGCAGAATTAAGTATTTCTATGGCTAATATAAAAACAAGGCTGGCGATTAATAGTACCTTATCGGCAATATTTGGCCCAAAATACAGGGCAACTGGTGTCAGAATGGTAAATAGCCCTAATTCTTGACGAAAAGCAGATTCGTGTGTGAATGCAGCTTTTATCCCTAACCATGAATATCCTGCAGCATTTATTATGCGTTTAATCCCTGTTACGTTTGTTTTAGTCATAAAATTTGAATATTAAATGTTATATCTATTTGATGTTGTTTGTTAGTTATTGATTTTTGTGACAATATACAAAAATACTTCCAAGGGATTTTACCTTAATAGCTTAAGCTAATGTTTTTTTAAAGTTTTCTTTTGTCATTTTACTGACATTTTGTTATTTTTTAATATACTTAGGCGGGTTACAATCTGAAACATACATTATATATAGTGTGTAAATTCAGGAATCACATCGAGTAGGGAATATGCTTTATAAAATTCATCGCAGTATCTTCATTTTAATCATTTCATTTTTAGTGTCTGTTTCGCTGCATGCGGCTGAAGTCACTAAAGAACAAATAAAAGGCCTTGATGAGCAGGTGCAGGACATAAAAAAAGATGTACTGAATCTAACCTCTGAATTATCGCGTCTTGAAGAAAAATTATTATTTCCCTCCAATACACAGGTTTCATTATTTGTTTCTTTGAACGGGGATAAAGGTTTTGTGATCGACTCAATGCAGATAAAAGTGGATAACAAAGTTGTTGCTCAGCACCTCTATACCTATAAAGAAGTTGAAGCGCTAAAATTTGGAGGTGTACAACGAATCTATACCGGTAATATTAAAACCGGCGATCATGCGCTTGTTGCTAGTTTTATCGGACGTTCGAAGTCAGGAAATGAATATCAGCGAAGTGAAAGCTTTACTGTGAACAAAGCTGTCGGACCAAAATTTGTAGAGATTAAAATAAGCGGTGACAGTGCCTCTGATCAAAACATATCTTTCCAAGACTGGTAAATATGCTGTTTCGTTTAACAACAATACTAACTGTATTTTTATGCAGCTTGTCAGCCCATGCTGCAAGTGGTCTTGAAGACGTCGAAGTACGTGATTTGTATTTTGGTGAGATACTCTATTATGCGTATCAGGATTTACATTTTGATGCGCTGGCCAGGCTTGATACTGAGTTGTCTCAATATTATGAGCTAGATGAGTCCGAGCTCGATGTTTTTCATAAACATATAGGGCAAGCAGAGTTTTCCATCGGTGATTTGGAGCTACAGTACCGCATGAGCCTGCGCGCAAGAAAAGCGATAGAAGCAGTGCTAGGCGAAGGTATTGATCTGGCAACGCGTAATCAGGCAGCTCTTGCTCTGGCGCGCATGTTCTATAAAAAGGACGATCCTCAAAGTACATTATATGCGCTCGATCTGATAAAAGAAGAGCCGGACAAGTCTCGTTATGATGCAAAATATTCGTTAGACGTATTGCGCGGCAATGAGCCGGAGTCATTTAAAACAGATGTGGCGTATTTGCGTGCCATGGCCAGTATTGATACGGGTCAGTTCGGTGACGCGGTAAAGCTTCTGCAGCCGCTTAAAAAAGAAAAAATTCTAAAAGGATATGTCTTATATAATTTAGGCATCGCCTTAATTCAAAACGGTAAAGAAAAAGAAGGCCTGCTGGCGCTTGATGAACTGGGCCGGTTGGAAACGAGTGACAATGGCCTGCTGGCACTTAAAGACAAAACAAACCTTAAGATGGCCTACCGTTATATGGAGGCTAGTGATTTAAAACAGGCAAAGAAACATTTTCAGCGCGTAAGACTGGATGGCCCGTTTTCTAATAAAGCACTGTTAGGCGCGGGTTGGATAGCTGTCTCAGAAGGACGTTATGATCGCGCGTTGGTTACCTGGTCAATTTTGCACGAACGCGCTGAAACGAATTATTCAGTTCAGGAATCTTTGATGGCTGTGCCGTATGCGTATGGAAAATTGCAGGCGCACGGTAAGGCGGCAAATCTGTATAACCATGCGATGAATGTCTTTGCTGAAGAAATAGAAAGTATGGACGACTCTATCAAAGCAATCCGTAAAGGAAAATTTCTTGCTGCCCTGCTTGATGAAAATTCAGAAAAAGATAGAAACTGGGTGGTTAATCTGCGCAGTATGCCAGACACGCCTGAAACACGTTATATTCTGGAATTAATGGCATCTCATGATTTTCAGGAATCATATAAAAACTATAAAGACCTGGCAGAACTGCGCCACCATATAGATAAATGGCTGGCAGACTTACGTGTCTATGAGGAAATGATTGATATTAGGCGAGCTTATCAGGAGCCTATTCTGCCTGTGGTTGAAGAAAAATTTAAAAAGATCGATGCAAAGGTAAAGCTGCGTTTAGAGCAGCGAGAGAATCTTGCAGCAAAGTTAAAAAATATGCTAATTTCTCCGCGTCCGGAATACCTGGCAACGGCTGATGAAAGATATGCATTAGACGTGATAGCAGCGTTACAGGAAAAAATCACACTTAACCCCGGACAGTTTGATAAATATACAACGGATCGGGTGGCGCGTTTGAAAGGTGTTTTGCACTGGCGGGTTCAGAGTGAATATGATCAGCGTTTAACGGATGCATACAACAACCTTATCTCGCTAGACGAGATTATCAAAGAGCTAAAGACAAGATATAACTCGTTCATTCGAACACGTCAGGCGGCAACGCAAAGTTATGAAGGTTATACCATACCGATCCGTCAATCGCGGACGCGTTTGTTCAGTGCGCAACGTAAGCTGAAAGGCATCATGGCTAAACAGGGGCGCATACTTGAAACCATGGCAATTAATGAGCTTGATCGTCGTAGAAAACGTCTGGAAGACTATCAGATAAAAGCACGTTTTGCGTTGGCAGAAAGTTATGACCGTGCAACAAAGTCGCAGGCTGATGAAGAGATAGAAGCGCAGCGTAAACTGTTTGAAGCCAAGCAGGTTAAAGAAGCTCAGGCCAAAGAAGCACAACTTAAAGAGCAGCAGGGCGCTACGATAAAAGCAGCAGAAAATAAAGATAGTGTAGAGCAGGAAGCAGTTACAAAAAAATCACCAGAGACAGAGGCGCCATCAAGCGAAGCGGTAGAAGATGAAGCGGCCACTGATGCAAATACAGATAGTCCATCCTTTAAAGATAAGCTGTTGAGTCAATAAAGGAATACTATGCGATCAAATGTCATCATACGATTGTTACTACTACCAGCAGCATATTTGTTGTCGACTTCCTGTGCGACGACGAATACTGAGGGAACGCTGGCCAGTCTTAATGATGTCAAGTTTGTGGTAAAGGAAGAGAAAGTTGAGGGCAGCCTGGAAAAGGCTATGGCAAGTTATGAGAAGTTCCTCAAAGAGACGCCTGAAAGTAAAATGACGCCGGAAGCTTTGCGTCGACTGGCTGATCTGAAAATTCAAAAAGAATATGAAGCGGAAGATGAAGAAATACAGGAGCTTGATGCAGCTGACCCTGCGGCCGCAGCTTTGCCTGGGGCTGCGCCAGCAACGGTAGTTGCTGATAGTGCGTCACAGGCAACGGATATAAATACACCTGATACCAGTTTTGTACCTGTTGCATCTGATAAGAAAAAAGAAAGTATCGCTACAAAAGGCAGTCCGATTGCTGATATTAGCGAGAGTGAAAAAGCATTCAGTGAGCGTGCCGGTAAAAAAATTGATCTGGGTAAAGCCAAGAAAAAGAAAATTGTTTCGCCAGAAGAAGATTTAGATGACCTGCAGACTGCTGGTGCAAAAGAAGCGATTGAGCTTTATAAAGGACTGTTGAAAAAATACCCATTATTTGAGCGCAATGATCAGGTGCTTTATCAATTGTCACGTGCTTATGAAGAGACCGGGCAAATAGAGATTGCGATGGTAACGCTTGAGCAGTTAATAAAACAATATCCGCAATCACGGCATATTGATGAAGCGCAATTTCGGCGTGCAGAATATTTCTTTACCCGAAAAAAATACCTCGACGCAGAAGAGTCCTATCAGGCGGTTATAAGTGGCGGTGAAGGCTCGGAGTTTTATGAGCTTGCATTATATAAGCAGGGGTGGTCATATTTTAAACAGGATATGTATGAAGAGGCATTGCAGGATTACATCAAGATGCTAGATTACAAAATCGATAATGGATATGAACTAGATAATGTAGAGAATAAGATCGAGAGCAAACGCATCGAAGATACTTACCGTGTTATCAGTTTAAGTTTCTCCTATTTGGGTGGTGCAGATTCGGTTGTTGAATACTTCGATAAACATGGTCATCGATTCTATGAGGCGAGTATTTATAGTCATCTCGGTGAATATTATCTGACCAAGCGTCGATATGCTGATGCCGCTAAATCGTATGAAACCTATATCGATAGAAATCCTATTTCAAAAGAGTCTCCATATTTCAATATAAGAGTCATCGAGATCTATAAAAAAGGCGGTTTCCCTCGTCTCGTAGTCGATGCTAAGAGAGAGTTTTCTAAGACTTACGCGCTACAGTCAAACTACTGGACCTTCTATGATATAAACGATAATCCGACAGTGCTGGCATTTCTGAAATCGAACCTTATCGATCTGGCTAATCATTATCACGCGCTATATCAGGATAAACGCCTACGAAAGCAAAAAGAAGAGAATTATCAGGAAGCAATCTATTGGTATCGTGAATACCTGGCTTCCTTCCCGGAAGAAAAGCAGGCGCCAAAACTTAATAACCAGTTAGCAGGTTTATTGCTTGAGCATAAAGATTTTCTTGATGCGGCAACTGAGTACGAACGTACTGCTTACAATTACCCTGCGCATGATGAATCTTCTAGTGCGGGTTATGCTGCAGTGTATGCGTATCGTGAATATCTGAAAGTAGTAAATCAGTCGCAACGTAATATCGTAAAACGAGAAATTATTCGTAGTTCGTTGAAGTTTGCAGAATTTTTCCCGGCACATAAACATGCAGCAATTGTTCTTGTGGCGGCTGTTGAAGATCTGTATGCGCTGGAAGATTATGAGCAGGCAATTAAATATGGTCGTCGTGCGATAACGGTATATCCGCAAGCTGATAAAAAATTATTGCGTTCTTCATGGCGGGTTGTTGCACACGCGTCGTTTGATATAACAAATTATAAAGATGCTGAAGATGCATATGCGCAAACTTTAGCGTTAACTGATAAAAAAGATAAGAGTTATGTTGGGCTTACAGAAAACTTAGCGGCTTCGGTTTATAAGCAAGGTGAGCAGGCGAGGACGTTGGGTGATCATAAGTTGGCGGCAGATCATTTCTTAAGGGTTGCAAAAGTTGCGCCGAACTCAAAGATTAGGCCGACTGCAGAATATGATGCAGCGGCTTCGCTGATGTTGTTAAAGCAATGGGGTGCTGTTGCTACCGTACTTGAAGGTTTTAGAAAGCTATATCCTGATAATAAGCTAAATAATGACATAACTAAAAAGCTTGCTGTGGTCTATAAAGAAGACGGTAAATATCTGCAGGCTGCTGTCGAGTTTGAACGTATAGAAAAAGAAAATCCTGAAGATGATGCGTTGAGACGTGAAGCGTTACAGCAAGCAGCAGAGCTGTACGTGAAAGCAGAAGAGAAAAGCAAAGCCTTGTTAGTGTATGCAAAATTGGTTGATTACTTCCCCACACCAATCGAAGACTCTATCGAGACAAGGCAGAAAATGGCAGATATATATCTGGCGCAGGGCAAGCAGAAGCAATATATCTATCAGTTGAAACAGATCGTGGCTGGTGATGCGGTCGCGGGTAAGGGTAGGACTGATCGTACCAAATTCCTGGCTGCTAATGCATCACTGGTGCTTGCTGAGCCAAAGCTTGAAGCGTTCAAAAAGGTACAGTTAGTTAAACCATTCAAAAAGAATTTAAAAATAAAGAAACAGCGAATGCGCAGCGCGATAAACGCCTATACAAAACTGGTTGAATACCAGGTTGGTGACGTTACTGCCGCGGCGACTTTTTATATCGCAGAAGTTTATTATGAATTTAGTGTGTCACTGCTTGAATCTGAAAGGCCCGCTAATTTAAATGATGAAGAACTTGAGCAATATGAGTTGGTCATCGAAGATCAGGCGTACCCGTTTGAAGAGAAAGCTATTGCAGTGCATGAGAAAAATATGGAACTGCTGGATGTTGGTATCTATAATAAATGGATAGATAAAAGTATTGCTAAGTTAGCCGCACTGTTACCTGCTCGTTATGCAAAAAATGAGCAACAGAGTATGGTCATAGCTTTGATCCAGCCTGTCCCGCTTATTAAAGAAAAGCCTGTCGCAGAAGTGACAACTAAAGATGGTGTTGCTCCGGCAGCAGTATCAGTGGAGAGCAATGCTGTAGTAGAAGAGGCGAATGCCGAACCAATCGCAGATAAGATTGAGAACTCTGAGTTAACTGTTGTACCGGTAGAAGATGTTTCAGGGGAGCCGGAGGCGGCTAAAGTCGTAACAGGTGAGTCGGGTGAAGCTGTAGTTGTTGATAAAGATTCGGTTGCAGGCGAAAGCATCGAAAAAACAGATGAAATTGTTGAGCAGGGAGCGGCGGTGGTTGCGGTACCTGAAGTGGAAGTAACTGAGGCAGAGAAAACAGAGCCTGAAGCTGTAGAACCAGAAGCTACTGAAGCAGAAGCTACCGAGGCAGAAGTTACTGAACCAGAAGCTACCGAGGTAGAAGTTACAGAGCCAGAAGTTACCGAAGCAGAAGTTGCAGAGGCAGAAGTAACTGAGGCAGAGAAAACAGAGCCAGAAGCTACTGAAGCTGAAGTTACCGAAACAGAAATTACCGAAGCAGAAGTTGCAGAGGTAGAAGTTACTGAGCCAGAAGCTACCGAGGAAGAAGTTACAGAGCCAGAAGTTACCGAACCAGAAGTTACAGAAACGCAACCGGCAGTGGGTGGTTAAGATGAATTGCTCAGTAATGAATAATAAATTTATTGGTGATAATGTGTTGTCTGGTTTGTTACGCAAGAACCTTATTCTGTTTGCCTGTGTGGTTTTATTTTCTTGTGCTGGCGGTGATGTAAAGCAACAGGAATATGTTGCTGTAGATAATAAACAGGCGGAGCACATTTTTGTAGATTCGGATGTTGAGTCCGATTTTAAAAGTGCTGTTAGTTTAATTGAGCAGGAGCAATATGCGCAGGCAGTTGCAGTTTTAAAGGCAGTTGTTGCGCGTGAGCAACGTTTGCCTGCGCCTTACGTCAATCTTGCAATTGCTTATAGCAAGTTAGACGATGACAAGGCTGCAGAAGAAAATTTGATTAATGCATTGAAGTTGGAAATTGGCCACCCTGTTGCAAATAATGAGCTGGGTTTATTGTATCGAAGAGCGGGTAAGTTTAATGCTGCGCGTACAGCGTATCAAAATGCAATAAAAGATAACCCTGACTATCTACCAGTGAAAAGAAATCTTGGTGTTTTATGTGATTTGTATATGCATGATTATGGTTGCGCGCTAGAACAGTTTGAGGATTACCTTGAACTAAAGCCAGATGATAAAATAATGGCTATCTGGGTGGCTGATGTTAAAAGGCGTTTAGGTAAATAACTCTAGGTTAACGTATGATAGGTTCATATGACTGTTTATTAGTAACTTTAATGTGTGTATTAGCGGTTGGTTATGAAAGGATTTAGGAGATGACATTATGAAAATTAAAGTTATAATAGCTGTTTTCGTCTGGGCGATACTGCCGTCATTTGTCATTGCTGAAGAAAAAAGAACGGATGTAGAAGTAAAAGAATTATCAGGTATTTCAATTATCGGTAACAAAGAAGCGCCAAAGTCACTTTATATTGTGCCCTGGCAAAATTCCGAAGTTGGAGTAGCTACAAGTTTAAGTTCGGGTTTACTAGACGATAGTATGCGACCCGTGGATAAAGATGTTTTTTTGCGTGAACTTGATTTTTATGAATTAAGCCACGGTAATAACTTACAATGAAAATAAGATTTAAATTGAGGAGTGCATGATGGAGACCATCCAGAATATTGTATCGTTTTTCCAAACCGGTGGTACGTTTATGTACCCTATATTAATTATCTTTGCTTTTGGTTCAGCCATCTGCGTTGAGCGATACCTTAAGTTATCAGGTATTGGTAACGCGAATAAAAAAGTATGGGATCAGGTGCATCCGTTGATTGAAGAGGGTGATTTTGATGCCGCTCGAGAATCGATAGCTGATGACGATTCTGCGATAGCCAGCCTTTTAAGTATGGGTTTGGACAGGCAGGGTTCGGTACGCCGTCGTGACGATATCGAAATCGCCATGGAAGAAAGCATGATGGAGATTATTCCTACACTGGAAAAGCGTACACCGTATATTGCGCTGTTTGCAAACATCTGCACACTACTTGGGTTGCTTGGAACAATTATGGGTTTGATTGAGGCGTTTACAGCGGTAGCAAATGCAGACCCTGCTGAAAAAGCGGATTTGCTGTCAGCCAGTATTTCAGTTGCGATGAACACAACGGCTTTCGGTTTGATGGCCGCGATTCCATTATTGATCACACATGCGATGATCTCTTCTAAAACCGGTGAGATTATAGATAGCCTTGAAATGGCATCAGTGAAAACATTGAATCTGATTGCTGATTTCTCTAAACGTCAAGCAGCATTGGCTGCTAAGAATGGCTAATAAGCATGGCTAGAAGAAGTCATCACTACAAGCGGCCTAAAAAAGAGCCGCCTGAACTTAATATAACAACCTTCTTAAACTTGATGGTTGTACTCGTGCCGTTCCTGCTAATAACGGCGGTATTCTCTCGCATCACTATTCTTGAGTTAAGTCTGCCAGCCGGTTCAGGTGCTAACGATAATAAGCAAAAGTTATCTATCGAGGTCATTGTTCGTGGTAAGGGTTTGGAGATTGGTAATGGTAAGCAGGTGTTGGCTAGATTCCCTTTGCTTAAAGAGAGTAATGTAGAGCTCGCTGTTGATGAAGAAGGTCTTGTTGATACCAGTGAACTGTATGACTTGAAGTTATTGTCAGAATATCTGGTAAAGATTAAAGGTAAATACCCAGCTAAGACAGATGCTATCGTATTGATGGAGCCTGATATCGAGTACCGTGTATTAATTAAAGTGATGGATTCTGTACGTGCAACTTTTGTGCGTCAGAAAGGTGGCGAAGGTGAAGGAGATGTGTTGCAGCAAGTTGTTTTGTTCCCCGATATTTCAATAGGTGACGCACCATGAAAGAAAACCGGAGAATGAAACGTATGGCGAGAGCCAGCAAACGTTCAACAAATGCTGGTTTGAACCTTGTGTCTTTGATGGATGTATTTACCATCCTGGTATTCTTTCTCTTGGTTAACTCCGGTTCCAGTGATGTCATGGAGCCACCTAAAAATATTCAATTGCCTGACTCCATGGTTGAAACTAAACCACGAGAAACTGTCATTGTAATGGTTACGCCTGATGAAATACTTGTACAGGGTGAACCAGTGGTTAGTACGTCAGACGTTATTAATAGTAAGTCAGCAGTTATTGAACCGATAAAGCAACGTTTGATCTTGCAGCGTAAAAAAATTCTAGGTATTAGTACACAGGCGGTTTCGCAGAGTCAGGAAGTAACAGTACTGGCACAGCGCACGGTTCCTTTTCACTTGATGAAAAAGGTTATGGCAAGTTGTACTAGTGCTGGTTATCAAAAAATTTCACTGGCTGTAATTCAAACAGCAAAAAAATAAAGGCTGAAATATTTCGTGGCAGATGATATTAAAAAAGCACAGCAAGACATCAATCGAAAGATTGATGATGCTTATAATCGTCTGGAAGAACTGGAGAATGAGGAGTCTACACTTGCTGAAGAATTAGATGCCCTCAATGTGGATCGTAATCGTTTCCACATTCTTAGTGATATTAGTGACCAGTTAGAACAGCTGGAAAAACTCGGTGGTGCGGAACTCTTCTGGGGTGAAAATTACGACCAAAGCGCTGCGCAGGCCAATCAAAAACGTGTTCGTGATCAGGTGATCAATTATGATTCGCGCGTTGCTGAGCTGCAGGAAAAACAAAGAACTCGTGAAGAGTCGGTCGAAAGTTTGGCCGCAAAGATCAATGTTTTAAACGAAGATACCCTGGGCTTGCAGGCACGTAAGGAAGCGCGTGCGGATGAATTTATCATCGAACGTGAAATGGCTGAGGCGCCATATCGTGCGATAAACATGCCCTGGAATAAGGACGATGATGATCAGAAGCGATTTAGAAAAATATTACTAATCGTTTTACTGTTTTCATTTGTACTGGGTATTCTCATTCCTATGTGGGATATCCCGATACCTGACCGTGTTGAGGTTGTAGAAATTCCTGAGCGTCTGGCGAAATTGATGGTGCCTAAGCCACCGCCTCCGCCACCTAAAGAGCAGCCTAAGGTGGAAGAGAAAAAACTCGATAAAGAAAAGCCTAAGAAAAAGGATGATAAACCTGTCCCTGAAAAAACGAAAAAAGCACGTAAAACAGCTGAACGTTCTGGCCTGATGGCCTTTAAAGATGACTTTGCGGATCTGATTGACGATACGCCTATCGCACTGGGTTCTAAAGCTAAGGTTAGTGGCAAGGGTAGCAAAGCCAAGAAAACAACGCGTTCTCTAATAACATCCAGCGCCGGTACTTCTAGTGGCGGTATCAATACAGCATCATTGAGTAGAAATACCGGTGGCAGTGGCGACAGTTTGGGTGGCGTGGAATTCTCTCGTGTTGAAAGCTCTATCGGTAGTGACTTCTATGGTGAGGAAGCGCCATTAAGTTCTGGCCCTGGGCCATCACGTACCGATGAAGAAATACAGATAGTGTTTGACCGTTATAAATCGGCTCTTTATCGTATATATAACCGAGAACTGCGTAAAAATCCGACTCTGCAGGGCAAGATGGTATTGCGCTTAACGATTGAACCGGATGGTAAGGTATCTGCCGCATCAGTCGATTCCAGTGATATGGACTCCGCAGCACTAGATAAGAAAATTGCAGCCAGGGTGAAAAAATTCAATTTTGGTGCCAAAGAAGGCGTGCCAACCATTACTATTCTCTACCCTATCGATTTCTTACCGGCAAGCTGAGGTCGTTAGCTAGCTACAATAAGGATTTTTCGGGTTATATGTTGTAAATAAGCATTAAAAAACTGTCGGAAAAGTGACGGTTTTTCGCATTTATTGTGGCTTAACTACTATACTTTGGTGGATATTGCTGCATAGAAGTTGCCAGTAATTTATTGTTAATTTTCTATAGCTAGATCGTAAGTTGTTCAAATGAAGCCAAAAACAAATCAATTGATGTCCCGTGTGTACTAGTTGGTATTGACTATGTTATTTGGTATTGAAAAATTATCTAATTCTCCTCTGTTTACTAATAGGTTTACTGCTAAGTTTACTAAGCGGTTAAGCGCTTTGATATCGCCTGTCGTG